>CAZEPT010000047.1:0-2579 GCA_964514225.1 uncultured Candidatus Saccharibacteria bacterium | reverse complement strand
GAAGCAAAAGACATGGTAGACGGAGCACCTGTTGATGTAAAAGCAGGACTCAAGAAAGCTGAAGCAGACGCTCTCAAAAAGAGTATTGAAGAAGCTGGAGGAAAAGTGGAACTCAAATAACGAAGTTATTTGCCACTTTTCGGCCGGAGCGATGTTTTTGTTTGAGTGATAACGAAAGGCAAAAACCGCGAGGCGGGGTCGCGTACATTTTCGTTAGAAAATGATAGGTGACAAGTGGAACTTAAATAAGTTTTATTCTTTCTCACAAAACAAAAACTCACGCAGAAATGTGTGGGTTTTTGTTATATAAAAAATAACCCTTCGCAAAAGTTAGCAAAGGGTTCTTGTGTATTGGATCACTTGAATATATCCTTAAGATAACCAAGTGATGCATCTTGTTTTTTTTCGTCTTGAGGCTCTCGCAGGACACTCTCAAGGTTACTGATCGCGTCTTCCAACTGCTCTTCGATGATCCTGAACGCGTGTACAACTCCTTCAGGAGGCTGTGTGCCTCCGTAAGGGAATTGACCCCGTCGTACTTGGGTAGCTAATTCAATCAAAGTTTTTACGCAATCGTTGACTCTTTCCATTGCCCACCTCCTGTTTGAGTGTATACATTAGTAGCAGTTTTTCAATTTTTAGGCAAAGGTAATATTTTTTAATGTGATTTCGATCTGATATACTTCCCACATATGGATATTTTAGGAAAACTATTTGGAAGTATTTTACGGGTAAAGTTACTGCGAACTTTTTTGTTCAATCCAGGTACCGCATACGACGCTGACACACTTGCAAAACGAACACAGTCAAAACTTGCTGATGTTAAAAAAGAAGTTGCTCTTCTCATGAAGATTGCCTTCGTAAAAGAGAAGGTGTATGTAAAAGAATTCGAAAAGAAAGTAAGGAAAGGAAAGAAAATGGTGAATGAATATGCAAAGAAGAAAGTTGTTGGCTTTACTATGAATCCCGTATTTGAATATGGTGAGACTTTGAAAAAAGTTCTTCTAGACTTTCAATTCTTAGATCGCAATGCAATTGCTGATCGTTTCAAAAAATCAGGACGAGTGAAATTTTTTGCAGTTTCAGGAGTTTTTCTCAATAACCCAGAAAGTCGTGTAGATATTTTGATTGTCGGAGACGCACTCAATAGGTCTCTCGTTGAAAGTGAAGTGCGGAAACTTGAAGCCGAGATAGGGAAGGATCTAGTGTATGCATTGTTTGAGACTCAGGATTTCCTATACCGAGTTCAGATGTACGACAAATTTATTCGAGATATTTTAGACTTCAAACACGAGCGATTAATAGAAAAAATGACTGTTCGCTAGGCTGGGGATGAACGGATGTATTCTCTGACATAAGGGGATATACTATAAGTAAGCCTGAATAAGGCATATATATCCTTTAATTTTTATGAACTCAGAAACAGAATTTGTTCTCGCTCTTAAGGATTCATTCTACAGTGTATTTGAGAGTGTTATTTTCTATACTCCAAACTTTATTGTAGCGGTAATTTTGTTTATTGTCGGTTGGTTTCTTGCCTCATGGATTGGTAAAATTGTAACTTCAATCGTAGGCTCGCTTAAAGTAGACGATGCCCTTGGAGCAACAGGACTTCGTGATTTAGCTAATCACGCGGGATTTGGTTTAAATATCGGTAAAGTTATAGGTGTTTTTGTAAAGTGGATTCTTATTATCATTGTCGCAACAGTTGCGTTTGACATAATCGGCCTTTCTCAGATAAATGAATCACTCGCTCAGATTCTCAGTTACATTCCAAACGTTATTGTCGCCGCGGTTGTTCTTATGATTACCGCACTTCTTGCGGAGTTTGTGGAAAAAATTTCAACAGGATCTGCAAAAGCGGCTGGAGTTAAAAAAGCTGGACTTTTTGGTGTTACTGCACGATGGTTTGTATGGATTGTTGGTATTACAACAGCACTCTCCCAACTACAGGTTGCAGATGTTTTAGTCGCTCTTTTCCAGAGTGTACTTACTGGCCTTGTTGCAGCTGTTGCAATCGCTCTTGGTGTTTCTTTTGGTCTTGGTGGAAAGGAGGCTGCGGCAAAGTATATTGCTAAGTTAGAAAAAGACATGGAATAGAAGACATCTCTTTTTATCAACACAAAAAGCTCTTAATAATGAGAGCTTTTTGTTATTTTTAGGATTAGGTTTATTGGCCAGAAATAACAAAGAAATAACAATCTAATTAAGGGTATAAATCCTATTGACAGCTCTTTTTGATCGTGTATACTATGCTCTATCACTTAAAGATGTCAAAAAAGAAAAACCAACAACCAAGCGCCTAAAACTCAAGTCACTTGAGTTGAACCGCTTGTAAAAGCGGTTTTTCTTTTAGTCAAAATTGGTGATGCGTTGTTTGACAACTAAATTCTGTTCCTCAGGTATTTATCCCAAAACAATTTGGGGTCTTTTCTCCTGAGGAAACAGCTCATAAAAACAAGTAAGAAAGCATTACAGATGAAAAAATAAAGGTACATCTGTAATGAACATGTACGAGTCTTGAGTGGTCAAGACAAGTACATTTGGTTTTTACATTTCCTAATAGGAGTGTAAGGGCG
>CAZEPT010000046.1:0-3383 GCA_964514225.1 uncultured Candidatus Saccharibacteria bacterium | reverse complement strand
TCCCAACAAGAACACCTTTAACACGAGCCAATATTCCCCTTTCCCCCAAAGCTCTATATATTCTTGCAACATAATCTGCAGAGGGTATTTCTTCTGATGTTTCTGTAAATAGGATAATATTTTCAAACTGCTCAAGTGTTGGAATTTGCAACCCATGCCGAAGCAGTTCATCTATTGATTCTAAGCATCCACCCCAAGTTATTCCTTCCGAATCAACATTTCCATCCCAGTACCAGCCATCATTTTTTTCATATATTCTTTCTTTGTCTAGCATAGAGATATCATCCCAGGGCAAACCGACATCATTGTAGACATTGCTTGACTTGAGCTCAAACTCGCCACTTTCAAACAACGCATTTTTTATATATTCCACAGTAAAATTATCCATCCTTTTCTGCATACCAAACTGAGTAAACAGTGAAGCTCCATAGAACGAAGGTATACCATGAAGCCACAGGAAATTTGCAAAATGAGTATTGTCGCTAAATCCAAAGAATGGTTTGGGGTTGTTTTCAAAAGGCTTAGCTGGGAGATTTTTGATATAAGTTACCTGGTCGTCCCCACCCAAAGACGCAATGACAGCTTTTATGTTTTTATCGCCAAAACTTTCTATTAGGTCTTTTGATCTCTCTTCTTTTGTTGCACCAATTTTTGAAGTTGCGGGAAACTCAACTGGCACAAGACCAAATATATCTTTAAGTCTTTGAAGAGCAAGGTTATAAACATGTGGCCATTTTCCAGGAGCAGCAAAAGATGGAGAAATTATCGCAACCTTGTCACCAACTTTCAGTTTGGGTAATTTTTTGAAATTCATAATATGTGTTTATTAAACCACATTTAAACCTAAATAATTTTATAGAAATTAAGAAGTGAGTGCTCCAAAACAATACTCACTCATTAATTTAAAAACGAAAATGTTTCGATTGGTGAACCACTTCAGTCTCGGAAAATAAGACATTGAGTATTGTAAGGACATTCTAGCATTTCTAACTGTCTCATTTCCACCCCTCTCAGTCTGGCCCGTCTTAATCAAAATAAGGGTATTTACGAGAAATGAGACAAATGGGACACCCTACAATCAATCCAAATCTCTGTCTCATTAAATGGAAAATTACATCAAAAAATGCTAAGATGTAAATATGAGACTTGAGAAATTTGAACAGTCAGGATTTATTTTGGAAACCAGTAACGGTTTTCGTTTGGCTTTTGATATCGGCAATAAAACCCCAATCGAAAAGATTCAGGGGATTACGGTAGATGCAATGCTTGTATCACATATCCACGGCGACCACTTTTCCCTTGAACAGATCAAGGTACTCTCGCCTAAAAAGCTCTATTTGAATCAGGAATGTATTGAAACACTTGGTGAAGAAAATCTTGCTACTGAGATCGCTCAAGTAAAAGTTGGTGATACAATAACAATTGAAGATATTGCGGTGCAATTTTTCAATGTTGACCATGGTCCCAATGTATCTGCGCCACTTCAGGAAAACTTCGGTTTCTTAATCACCGCAGACAACCAAACGATCTATTTTGCAGGCGATATGTTCTATGAATCTGGCATTGATGTTTCAAATCTTGAGGTAGATATCGCGTTATTGCCAGTTGGAACTTTTTATACATTCGGCCCACAAGAAGCCTTTGAATTTACTAAGAAATTCAAGAAGATTCACAAAGTAACACCAATGCATTATGAAAAGGCTCCTGAAACGAGAGAGCAATTTATTAATCTAGCGGTAGCTCAAGGCTTGAATACCGATAGCTATATCTTGTAGTATGACTAAATATATCCTTGTTGGTGGGAGAGTTCATGGATCACCAGATGGTGGAGAAGCATTTGTTTGTGAATTAGTAAAAGATATAAAACATGCACCTAAAATACTGATATGTCTTTTTGCTGTAGAAAAAGACCAGTGGAAAGAAAGATTTAAAGGAGATCAAGAATTTTTTGGAAAATTTCTTAAAGATTTTACGATAGAACTTGCAGAAGAAAATAAATTTACTGAACAGGTAAAAAATACTGATATTCTTTTTATTAGAGGCGGATATACAAGACCACTAATGGAACTCCTTTCAAAAGATTTATCTTGGGTCAAAGAGATCGAGAATAAGGTCATTGCGGGTACTTCTGCTGGCGCTGAAGCAATAGCAAAGTATTATTTTGTTACTAAAACAAATCGAAACGGTGAAGGTCTTGGATTGTTACCAATAAAATTTATCCCTCATTGGAAATCAGCTTATTTTGATGGTGAGAAACAAAATATCGATTGGGATAAAATTTATAACGATTTTAAAAATTATAAAGAGGATTTAGAACTTATCTTACTTAAGGAAGGAGAATTTAAGGTTTTCAATAAATAATTATGCTGTACTGGGATATCTATCAAGTAAATAGCGCAACACAAAATCTCCTCGGGGTAAAGTTTCGAGGCACCGTTCGAAAGTTTGCAATAGAAAACGATTTTGTACTTTTAGCAGAAAATGCACAGGACGAAGAAAACACTGTTCGTTTTGCACTCGTTGAAAATACCTATGAACCAAAACTGCTCCAACAGATTACTGATTTCATACGGTCAATAATTCACGATGCGGAAATCAAACAAGTTCTCGACAAAGTACCAAATCCGATTTTATCAAAGCTTAAAAATAATGATATAAGTCGGTATTAGTTCACTTTTTCCACCCGTCTGGGTCGCTAATATTTGTACCAAGTAGACCATCATCAATTCCATACGCACACAATGGACCGCTGATACTAAAATCCTTTCGTTTAGAACCTCCTTTAGATATCGGAGGCAGTTCATATGTTTTAGGCATTACAAAAGAAATATTCAATCTGTAATCTCGATCAAAAATAGAATAAACATCAAACTCTTTCTTCTCAGGCAGACCTTGCTGTATTTCAAACACATCATCAACTGAATATTTGGCACTTCATGTAATCTTGTTGTTATCATCAAGCAACGGATATGCGTAGTACATGCCTTTGAGTCTCTTGTGAATCATGAGCTTCTTGAGACTAACCATAAAAGAATCATCTGATAGCAAATTTCCCAAGACAATAATATTGGTCGTTTCACCACCGAGAGACAGCACTTCACCGATGAACAATTGAAACAACATCTCTCTGTTTTGCTTGTCTCTCACAGAAACAATATCTTCCATATCATCGCAGATAATAAGGTCAGGTCTCTGGTTTTTTGTATTTAAGTCCTCGGCTTTCTGTCAGATTATTGTGGAGCTTTAAAAACAAAAAAACACCAAGAATGGTGTTTTTTTGTTAGCGACTATTAAGGGCTTTTAAGCCTCTCGATAGGTCTCGCTAGTCTGTGATCCCGGCAGGAATCGAACCTGCATCATAACTTCCGCAAAGTTACGTCCTA
>CAZEPT010000045.1:0-4667 GCA_964514225.1 uncultured Candidatus Saccharibacteria bacterium | reverse complement strand
ACAAAATTATCTCATTTTATGCTATATATAGGTGTATGAGTTTATCTATCGGAATTGTTGGGCTACCAAACGTGGGGAAATCCACGCTTTTTAATGCGCTCACTAAAAAAGGCGTACCGGCGGAAAACTATCCATTCTGTACGATTGATCCATCAGTCGGTATTGTTGCCGTACCCGACCAAAGACTCTGGGATCTTTCGGCCTTCTCTCAAACCCAAAAGACTATTCCTGCTGCTGTCGAATTCGTCGATATTGCCGGGCTCGTCGAAGGTGCTTCAAAAGGCGAGGGACTTGGCAATCAATTTCTCTCTCATATTCGCGAAGTCGATGCGATTCTCCATATGGTTCGTATGTTTCCGGTTGGAGGAAGTGGAACAGATATTGCCCACGTGTACGGAACAGTGGACCCGCTTCGCGATATTACCGTGATCAATCTTGAGCTTATTTTGGCAGATTTTGAGACAGTCACTAAGAGGAAAAATAACATTCAGAAAGATGTGAAGCGTGGTGATAAAGAGGCGATACTCGAAGAGGGTGCACTCATTAAAATATACGATGCACTCGAAGCAGGGCAACTTGCAAAGACAGTCGTACTTGATGAAAAAGAACAGCTAGCTGTCAAACAACTCGGACTTTTAACTATGAAGCCGATGCTTTTCTCATTTAATAAACGTGCAGGGACAAGTGCACTTATGGATACTGATCCAGAAAAATTTAAAGAATTGATCGAGGTTGTAAGTAAGATGGGGTCTCGCCATGTTGTAGTGGATGCAAAAATTGAAGATGACCTCAAAGACTTTGAGGGTGAAGAACGGGATATGTTTAGAAAGGAACTCGGTGCAGATACTGGAGATGATGGTATTAATACGCTCATCACTGAAGCCTATACGCTCCTTGGGCTCGAGGTCTACTTTACAACCGGCGAAAAAGAAACTCGTGCGTGGACGATCGCTAAGGGAAGCACAGCGCCTGTAGCTGCCGCTGCTATTCACACTGATTTTGAAAAGAAATTCATCCGTGCTGAAGTCGTCTACTGGAAAGATCTCTTGGATGCTGGTTCATATCCAGAAGCCCGCGCCAAAGGAAAAGTAAGGACAGAAGGGAAGGAATACATCGTCAAAGATGGTGATGTGATTGAGTTTAAGATCTAGAATATGGACGACCTTACTCCTCTAAAAAATGGAATATCGGAAAGTTTAGAAATGTGCAAACAATACCTGGGTAAGAAGGTCTCGATAGTAATCGACCAACCGTATGGTACCTATTACAAAAATGCTTTATATGAAGCGAATTACGGATATATTCCAAATACAATTGCACCTGATGGAGAAGGTTTGGATGCATACTATCTTGGACCGAAAGAACCTTTGGAAACTGCGACGGGTGTATGTATCGCAATTATTCACCGCTTGGATGACGATGATGATAAGTTGATAGTTGTTCCAGAAAGTGTTTCTTTAACGGACGAGGAAATTGATACGGCTGTGTATTTTCGGGAAAAGTTTTTCCAGCATGAAATAATGAGGTAATAGATTGAGTTTAGAATACATAAACAAAAAAAAGACAATCATTGCATGGTTGTCTTTTTTTTGTTTATGTAACTATTTCTCCAGTGTCTGTAGTAACTTGCCGAGCACGATCATCATAGAGTAAATGCATTCGATAGTCTTTAACACAAACGATAGGAAGTGATTGCCCAATGTGTTCCTTGCACCACTTGCGGATATGATATCGGGTGCGAAATACTTCAATCAGTCTTATGATTGAACCACCCCCAGAAACCCTTGCTGTGAATATTTTTACGTCACGGCCCTCGGCTATGTATTTTTTTACAAGTTCAACCATCTTTGGTACTGGCTGACCTATTTTTGCGGGATGGTATCTTCCTTCTTCTCCATAAGCGAGTGTGCCATCTAAATCAAACCCAATCCACGAACGTTTAGGTGTTCTAAAAAAACTATGAAATTCAAATACGTATCTTATGAACTCAATTATTATTATTCCTAAAATAAATCCAAAACTAAATATAAGCATATTTAAATAAATTTAGTTTGCTCCTGTGGGCAACACCTCGCACACTTTTCCATCTTTATCTCCATCTAACCTGAAGCGATCCATGTTCTGGCCTTTCTCTCGGCATTTTTGGTATACAGCCATTGCTTCTGCCTGTGTTCTAAAATCGCTACAATTGTAATCTATATCAGTTTGAGTACAGAATGCCTCAACACTGGTCGTGACAAGATTTCCTTTTTCATCTCTCTGTATTTCAGATGCTTTAAAGGAACCCGTTTTAATTAACTCACCAACATCGTAGTCTTTATTGTTGACTTCCATGGCTCCTGCGCCAAAGAGGAGGACGGCGATACTTGCCAGGAGGACTTTTACCCATGTCGCTTTTGCAAAATAAAAGAGGACTAAGACGATAAGGATCAATCCTCCGATAACCCAGAGTCGAGTACTTTTTGATTTACGCGCTTTTTGAAAAGCATTTTCTTTTTGTGTTTCCATAATGTATGTATATGATTAAGATCTGTTATGTTTTTATTATACCTTATATTTTGCTAGGATAGAGTATAGATATGAATACACACGAGCAAAAACAGAATGATATGAAGAACGGAATCGGCGTGTATGCGACAGATACACTCTATGGCATCTGTGCCTCGGCTTTGAGCAAAAAGAATGTAGAGCGGATTTATGAACTCAAAGAAAGAACCGATACTAAGCCATTCATCATTTTGATAGAAGATACGCGTGATCTCGATAAGTTCGGCATCAAGCTCAGTCAAAAAGAGCGGGCATTTTTAGATGAAATCTGGCCGGGGAAAGTATCTGTCGTTCTCGCGTGTACGCTTAAAAAATTTGAATATCTTCATCGTGGTACAGAGAGTTTGGCATTTCGCATGCCGAAGAAAAATAGCATTCGAGATATCTTAGAAATCACTGGTCCATTGGTTGCTCCATCAGCAAACAGGGAAGGCCAGAAACCAGCTGAAACAATCACCGAAGCCCGCGCCATTTTTGGCGACGCTGTCGATGTCTATATCTCTGACGGAAAACTTAATGGCGCTCCATCAACCCTCATTACCTTCAAAGATGATAAACTTATCTGCCTCCGTGAAGGGGCAGTTCCATTTTCAAAATTACAAGCTCTATTCTAAATAAGTTTTAGATTTTATACAGCCCCAAGTTCCAACTGAGTTGGAACTTGGGGCTGTATTTACTTAATTTAATTTTTGTGTTACTGTAGGTTCAAACAAAATTTAAAAATCATGAGAATAGTAGAAAAAATACAGGACCTCGTTCCTGTGAAAACCGCATTCATTTCGCTCTTCAACAAAACACAAAGTGAACAGCTTGCCGAACAATTATTCAGTGTTTGTCCCGGATTAACAATTTTTTCCAGTGGGGGGACATACACCCGTTTGGAAAAGTTGTTTAAAGGTAAAAAGGAAGCGAGCCAACTCGTAGAAGTTTCTACGTATACCGGTCTTCCTGAGACTGAAGGAGGGTTGGTGAAAACACTTCACCATAAATTGTTTTTGGGATATTTAACTGAAACATTCTGTATTTCACACCAGGAAGATTTGAAAAGAGAGGGTGCCGTGGCCATTGATTTGGTTATCGTCGATCTCTATCCTTTTAGAGAGGTGGTGGTTGATCCTAAAAGTACTCCCGAAACTTGTCGTATGAATATTGATGTCGGTGGGCCGTGTGCACTTCGTGCTGCTGGTAAAAATTTCCTGCGTGTAATGACAGTCGCTGGATACAGTCCTGAAAACTATGATGCATTAATTGGTCACCTAAAAAGAAATCAAGGTTGCACATGTTTATCAATCCGCCTTGCCGGTTTCCGGCAGACGTTCAAATATCTTGCTGAGTATGATACTCAAATTGCTCAGTTTGCCCAGAATTTGATGTATGACGATGTTAGGAATATATATGAAATGGTTGACGCTCGTACGGATTAAATTAAACACAAATAAACATCAAAAAACCATGGATATCCATGGTTTTTTTATTTTTACCTCTCACTCTATTTTCTCATACGAACCAGTGTGTCTTTCTGCACATTTCTCCCTTTTTGTTTGTCTTTCTTCGACTTAGAGCTTTTTTAGGACACGAACCAATAAACGAAAACGTCTCCCTTAGGAGTACAGCCAACTGTCTGACCCTGAGCTTGTCGAAGGGGAGTTTTGGCTGTAAGTTTTTGTGAATTTCGTGAGGGTTAAAAAAGCTCTAGTTGAGAGCCTTTTTGGTTACTTTTTGGCGGTTAAAAAGTAACTAGGAAAGAGTCCTTGACTTTAATTTCGCCTTGGTATATACTCTGGTCACTGTGATGGATATAAATAATAAGTCATTGTATAGGCGGTATTAATTAAACCTCGTTGTTTAGTTTTACCCGCCGAAAGGCGATTTTTTATTTAGGAGAAGTTAACTGATGTACCAGTTCACTGACAACTAAAATCCTGCAGCACACATAGGACAGTGCAGAATAAATCTGTCCGATTTTAGTCACGACTTTCGATAAGGGAGTGTGACCGAGGTCTTTTCGCACGTGCATGCAGGAAGAAGGTAAACGTATTGTTGGGGAGCGGTCCCTGACTTACCTTCGAACTTTGAAAACAAGGGATTGTTTTCATCGTGGTTTCTAACTTTCCTAATAG
>CAZEPT010000044.1:2517-4984 GCA_964514225.1 uncultured Candidatus Saccharibacteria bacterium | reverse complement strand
CAATCTATTTTAATAAAGTTTTTCAAAGTCTCAGACAACCACAGTGCGCTCTTGCGTGAGTTCTTTTGAAATTCTATGTCTACTTCGTGAACATCTTTTTTCTTGCCGAGGTAATTCCTTTGAGAAGTTTTATTCCGCTCTTTCATCATTTTGACAGAAAGCTCAAATGGAACGGAAAGATAGAGGACAATATCCGGTCGTGGAATCTTAAAGACCTTGTATTCCATCTCATCGAGCCACTCGAGATAGGCAATGCGCTTTTTCGCATTCGCTATTTTCCCTCCTTGGTGGATTTGGTTTGCGCTGACATAGCGATTCGCAAGTACTACATACCCTTTCGCAAGCCATCCTTCTATTTGTGTTTTAGATTCGAAGCGATCAGCGGCATAGAGCACAGAAGCAATCTTTGGGTGGACATTAATAAAGTTATAGTATTGCTCAGTCAGGCAGTGGCCGATAAATTTTCCGAAAAAATTATTATAGTACTCAGGGAAATCAACGAGCTTGACTCTATGGCCTTCTTTTTTTAACCGCGCTTCCAAAAGCGCCACCTGAGTCGCCTTTCCACTTCCGTCTGTGCCGTCAATGACAATAAGTTTTCCTTTTTGTTTTTTCATATTACTCTTTATTCTTATTTCCAAAAATTTCCTGATAAATCTCGGGTTTCATTTTTTGTAAATAGAGGATTGTTTTACCCTGTAAGTCTTTTACTTCCATTCCAAAAGACTCTGCTAATTGGAGGATTTTTTGCTCTGCTTCAGGTATCTGATCTTTGCTCTCCACCTGTAGCTCAATCTCTACAACTTCCATCCCAAAATTCATGCTATCGACATCTACAATAAACTCGTCTTTTTTATATTCTTTACGTGTATTCACAAAGTCACAAACAGGGTGCATTTCTTTTTGGACTAAGTCAGCCACACTGGTATAGCTTTCATTGATTTGAAGATTTTTAAGAATCGACTCGTCGTCGGTATACTCATGAGCAACTCGCACACCACTCTCTGTTGGTATATATGCTTTTAATTCAAAACCGTCATCGCGTTTACGTAGTCTATTTCCTGCTCTCATGATCCTGAAGTCAGAAAAATCATAATACACATCGTGCATTGTTTTTTCTTTGATAAAAACAGCATCCTGAAGTAGTGCTTGCAATTGTGCTTCTGTCGGTTGGAATTTTTTTTCTACTTCAATCATATTTTATACACTCGGATAAAAATATATTCATGCTCATCGTCCGATGTATTTTCAATTTCATGAAACACACCTTCTGGAAAAATAAAAGCATCTCCTGTTGCGTATATATACAAACCGTCTTCATCGCGAACTGTACCTTGACCTTTTAACACATACATAACTTCATTCAGATTTTCATGACAATGCCAATCAAATTTTGACTTGGCTGGTAAAAAACCATGAGTCATAGCTTGAACATTTTGTATCTCGTTATCTGTCAATAATAATTTTCGGGTACCACTACCACCATGAGCATACTCTCTCGTAAGAGTTTCGTTAAACTTTTTCTGAATTTTCATCTTTATTTCATTCTAAATTTTAATTCCTTATTTTCTGGATACTCTTTCAAGATTAAATCTTTTAAAGAATTATCTTTGAGCGGATAATTTATAATTTCATTTGACTTAATCCACACTTTGTTAGAATGTTCGTTACTTAAATTAATTTCACCATCCAGGATTCTCGCCCGGTAATTTTGCACTAAAACTGTTTTATTATCAAATCGGCGAACAAAAGACCATGTTCCTGTTTTATGTTCTATCTCTACAGTCACACTGAGTTCTTCTTTAGCTTCTCTTTTCAGAGCTTCAATTTCATCTTCTCCCTCTTCAACCAATCCACCAACTAAATCATAATTATCTTCTCCTCTCAATGCTTTATTTCTCTGAAGTAAGAGTAATTCTCCTTTCTCGTTAAATATCTCTGCTTTCACTGCTTTATTTGGAAGAACCATTGTTTATTTTCTCAAAATCTTATCAATCTTTCGGGCAATTATTATCATATCCTTCTCTTTCTTCCCTCTTGTTGTTTCAGCACACGTACCGAGACGAATACCCGATGGGTCCATCGCGGTTCGAGTTTCTCCGGGAATTGTATTCATGTTCACAATAATGTTTGCTTTTTCAAGTCGAGCTGATGCATCTTTTCCAGAAATACCCGTACCGTTCATCCATGTATCCATGAGAATGAGGTGCGAATCAGTCCCGCCAGAAATAATATGCCAGCCAAGTTTTTGAAGTTCAGTAGCCAATGTTGTAGCATTTTTTACCACTTGTTTTGTATAAGATTTAAACGCTCCGGTATCTGCTTCTTTCAGGGCGATCGCAACAGCAGCAATAGTATTTTCATGAGGACCACCAAAAAGTCCTGGGATAACCATCTTGTCGAGTTTCTTATCAAACTCTCTCTTGTCTTTTTTGACGAACATGAGTGCATGTCGTGGACCACGGAG
>CAZEPT010000044.1:0-2417 GCA_964514225.1 uncultured Candidatus Saccharibacteria bacterium | reverse complement strand
CAAACTCTCTCTTGTCTTTTTTGACGAACATGAGTGCATGTCGTGGACCACGGAGAGATTTGTGAGTCGTCGTCATGACGGTGTCAGCATATGGAAATGGCGATGGGTACACACCACCGGCAACGAGTCCTCCAAAGTGCGACATATCGACGTGCAACAGTGCTCCACATTTGTTTGCAATCGCGCGGAACTTTTTAAAATCCACTACTCGAGGATACGCAGTGAACCCAGCAACAATGATATCTGGTTTTTCTTTCAGAGCAAGCGCTTCTAATTCTTTGTAATTGATCATCTCTGTTTTCGGATCAAGAGTGAACTGAACAGGTGTCCAAAGCTTACCAGTCATAGAGAGCGGATGGCCGTGAGTGAGGTGTCCTCCTGAGGTGAGTTTCATCCCCATGATTTTTCCACCGAGTGGAACAAGTGCAGAATAAATAGCAAAGTTTGCAGGAGATCCTGAAAGTGCCTGAGCATTAACATGCCACTTTTTTGCATCGAGTTTAAAGAGCTTAAGTGCACGTTCGATACAAAGATTTTCTACTTGGTCGATGATTTCGTTTCCGCCGTAATACCGGCGACCTGGGTAGCCTTCAGCGTATTTATTGGTGAGCGTCGAACCGAGCGCCTCCAAAACATCTTTTGAAACATAGTTTTCAGACGCGATGAGGTTGATAACTTTTTTTTGGCGAATGTCTTCTTTTTGGATAAGTTTTCCGATTTGTGTATCTTTCATAGTTAGTTAATAGTTACTAGTAAATAATGTGGGAGAAAAAATTAAGTCATAAGCCAAAAGTTGATTACATACAGAGTATACCGCCTGACCCACGTTTTCACAAAATGTGGGTCAGGCGGTATATCAAAAAAGGCCAATTTCACACATGATGTGGAAATTGACCTTGCAATAAGCTTATTTATGAATTTCTTTAGCCTGCTTCTCGGCTAACAAACTGAGATCTCTGTTAAACTGGTCGTACTTACGATCAACCGTCTGCCCAGAAATTACAGATTGAAGAAACTCTATTGATCGCAATAATGCTGTTTTTTTAACAATAGTTTGCAATCTAGTTTTAAGGAGAACTTTCTCAATTAATTCTCCATTTTCTTTCATGTGGATTGAGGGAATGAGAGCGTTTAGTTTTTTATGCTTCTCCTGACCCATTTCACTTGTTTTTACTTGTAAGCCAATCTCATGCATCATTGAAGATGATAGAAATTTCTCATTTTGAATGCGGACGTTAACCCCAAAGACAACGTCTGCTTTTTTAACATTATCCTGGAATTCAGAGCCGATTGATACGTGTTGAATTTTTATCACCATATCACCTATCCGCGGAACATTCATAATGATCTGTTTTTGTTTTAACTCGTTCAGTAAATCAATGCAATAAGACTCTAGATCATGAGACTGAATCCTGAACTGTTTTTCGCGAAGAATTTTGTTTTTAAATTCCTCTTCCATTACATCTCTCAATGACAAGAAACTATCCTTGCGAGAAGAGCTCAGATCAACATGAAAATCAGCCTGCAACTCATGGTGCTTATGGATGAAATAAAACGTAATCCGACAACATCCATATGTATCTGGCTGAATAGCTTCAAATCTGGTAATTTCTTTTTTTTGTTTTAAGTTGTTAAGCCACTTATTCGCTTTTTTTTCTTCGCACAGAATACCTTTCTCTAATCTGAGATGAGACTCCTGTGCATATGTAGCTGTATTCATAGCGTATTTTTCTTTTTATTAAACCAAAAATACCTAAAAAGGTCAAGGTGGACCTTTTTAGGTATTTTATCTGAGATTTTAGAGATTTTTCCGAAGGGTAGTTGAAGAAATAATGCTCCCCTCTTTTTGTAACGGCACAACTTCTGTGACTTCAAAACCAAACCGCTCACCATACCCGGTCAGGAGCTCTTTGCCCCCTTTTCTACCCTTGCCAAAAGCACTATCATATCCAACAACAATCTCTTTAATACCAAGCTTGTGAACTAAAATCTGTTCTATAAACATGCCCGCCTCCATTTGAGAAAATTCTTGAGTAAACGGTATCACCACAATAACATCTATACCGAGTGCTTGGAGTGAATCAAACTTTTCTTCTTCAGTTGAAAGAAGTTGAGCTTCTGCTACCCTTCCAAAAAAAACTCCGGTATTCGGGCGATACGTAATGATAATTGCTGTTCCGTTATGTTCGCGGGCACGGCAGACGACTTCACTCACAATTTTCTGATGTCCTTCGTGAACGCCGTCAAAATTTCCCATTACGACAACTGGATATAAGAACGATGGTAGATTCTCTATTGATTCGTATATCTTCATGTATTATTTCAAAGCATCAACAGTATAACGACCAGCAGCATTCCAAACAAACCATGAATTAATTCCGAGTACCTCTAGCGCATCGATTTGATCTTTCACTTCT
>CAZEPT010000043.1:0-5179 GCA_964514225.1 uncultured Candidatus Saccharibacteria bacterium | reverse complement strand
CCAGATCGAAGGTTCCACAAACCTCAGTGTTAACCGTTACACCATAATCCCCATGTAAAAATGCGCATCGTCGCGCATTTTCATACTACCATAGATGAGGTTTATTTTCCATGACCTAAAAGTACCCAATGAGTTTAGTGGTGAGGGTAGAGGAATAAAT
This sequence comes from uncultured Candidatus Saccharibacteria bacterium, assembly GCA_964514225.1. Taxonomy (GTDB): domain Bacteria; phylum Patescibacteriota; class Minisyncoccia; order Phycocordibacterales; family UBA9973; genus CAZEPT01. Next base: position 5,019 of record CAZEPT010000043.1, on the reverse strand, counting down.
TTGACAAATATGTAAATATAGTATATATTATAATAAATTTTTTTAAACCTTTAAATAAAAACATTAAAGACATGGCAACAGTAAAATTACCACTAACCTCTTTTATAGAGATGCAGAACAATGAAGTAAGTTGGGAGCTTTTAAGGAAAGGCCTTATCCAAAAACCGATTAGTTGTACTGGTAAAATCGAGATTATTCCCGATGAAAAGAAAGTAACTATAAACATAGTCATCACTAAAGTTATTCACTCGGATGATGTTAGTGTACAGCAAAGGGGTGTCTCAATGCAGACTAACTTAGGCGAAAATACCTCAAAAGGTATGGCACAGATATTTAAATTTTTTTGGGATTTTTCCGATAGTGATTGCTATACACTTTTTGGATATATTGATGGTGCTAATCATATACCAATCATAATTGTTTGGTATGCAAAGTTTAATTTCGCTATCTACACCCAAAAGTCTATGGCTCAATCAAGCGAGGAATTTTTCCCAAAAGCCCTGAATCCTCAAGATAATTAAAAAGACTTATTTTGAATTTTAAAAAACCTTCCGATACTACGGAAGGTTTTTTTCTTTTACTCACGACCCATATTTTTGAGGTGTTGGAAATGGGATGTGAACGCTTGCCAGAGCGTTATCTCTGTATAGGACTCGTTGAAATCCTCGCACGTTCCTTTCACAATCGGTTGGATGGCTGGATAGTGAACGTGGCTTATCTCCGGGAACAGGTGATGGACTACTTGAAAATTGAGTCCACCTAAGAGCCACGTAAGTACTTTGTTTTTTGTGGCGAAGTCGACTGTTTCATGGATTTGGTGTATGTGAAAATTCTTAATGAGCTTTCCTTTGTCATGAGTTTTTTCGAATACCGCGTATTCGTGTACATGCGCTAGTTGAAAAACGATACTAATTAAGAGCCCGACTACAAAGAGGTACACCGCTAAACACAACAGTGCTTTTGGTCCATAAAATATGATAGGAATAATAATAAAAAACAAGACGTGACATATTTTTGCTATCCAAAATATTCCCTTGTCTTTCTGTGTCATGGTTATTTTTCTCGTGTGAATTTTCTTGCTAAAGTACTTTCTGAAATCTGCTATGTAAATCCACTGAAAAGCGAGGAGCCCATACAAAAGAGGTGCGTAGAGATGTTGATAGCGGTGGAACCATTTTCTTTCTTGATGTGGACTCATTCTCATGAGTCCACCAGTCTCAATGTCGTCGTCGTGCTGTGTGTTGACGAGTGAGTGATGTATAAAGACGTGTTTAATGAGCCACAGTGATGAGACCGGACCGACAAGTTCGAGCGTAAAGCTCAAGAGCGTGTTGAGCTGTTGATTCTTTTTTTCTGCATATGCTCCATGTGAAGCATCGTGCATAATATTGAAACCAATACCAGCGGAGGCTATTCCTAAGAGTGGGGAGAGGATATACAGTTTTACCATGCCTGGAAAGAACGGTAAGAGTAAGAAGATATAGAGGGCAAACCACAAGCCGAGCCAGAAGACTGTCTTGATGTAGAGCTCCCTATTTCCTTTCGGTGATATGTCGTGATCAATAAATAATTGATTGACGCGATTTTTTAGCGTAGAAAAAAATATTTTATGTTCCATGGTGTTTTAAATTTTTAAAGAGTGAATATTTATTGTGAGTATACCATTTTACTCAACCGTTTTTAATAGAAAATAAAGTATATTTAACCACAGTGCTTCCTTTTGTTTTCGGTGTTTTTCTGTATAATGAGTCCATATATGGCACTATTTCAAATGAAAAATAAGAATAAAAAAAACAAAAATAAAGTACCCAATTTTTTCAGTAACTTTTTTTCTGTAATTTTTGTACTTCTTCTATTGGTCTTTATTTATGGAGAAATTACGAAGGGGGTAAAAAAGCAAGATCCGATATCACTTTCTGAAGTGGCTCGTTTGGTGAGTGCTCGAGAAGTAAAAAGTATCGAGATAGAAGGGCGAGAAGTCCGTTTGGAACTTACCGATAATACCGTCAAAAAAGCTCGTAAAGAGGATGAAAGCTCTCTTACTGAAACACTTAAAAATTACGGCGTTGAGAGTGCAGTGCTAGCTGTTACTCCGATTACGATTCAAAACCAATCTGGGATTGGTTATTGGGTACTCAACCTTCTTCCATTTCTCCTCCCCGTAGTCATTATTGGATTTTTGATCTGGTCCCTTACGAGACAAGTTAAAGGCGCTGGTATGCAAGCATTTACCTTTGGTCAGTCAAAAGCGAAGATGACTGATCCAAAAGATGGTAAGCATAAGATTACCTTTGCTGATGTTGCTGGAGTTAAAGAAGCAAAAGAAGAGCTCGAAGAAGTAGTAGACTTTTTAAAAAATCCTAAAAAATTCTTAGATATCGGTGCGCGTATTCCGAAAGGAGTCCTCTTGACTGGTGCTCCCGGAACAGGAAAGACCATGCTCGCTCGCGCTGTCGCTGGTGAAGCAAATGTACCATTCTTCTTCCTCTCTGGGTCTGAATTTGTTGAGATGTTTGTCGGAGTCGGAGCATCTCGTGTACGAGATCTGTTTGAGGTTGCGAAAAAAGCTTCACCAGCTATTGTCTTCATTGATGAAATAGATGCTGTCGGACGAGTTCGAGGGTTTGGTACAGGTGGAGGGAATGATGAGCGAGAACAGACACTCAACCAAATACTTGTTGAGATGGATGGATTTGAACCGACTGAGAAAGTGATCGTTATGGCAGCAACAAACAGAAGTGATGTTCTTGATCCAGCACTTCTGCGACCTGGGCGATTTGATCGACGTGTTGTCCTTGATCTTCCAGACCGAAGTGACCGAGAAGCAATCCTTACGATCCATTCAGTTAAAAAACCACTCGCGGGCGATGTCGCACTTCGAGTGATTGCTGAGCGGACCCCAGGATTCTCTGGAGCTGACCTCCACTCACTCATGAACGAAGGAGCAATTTTGGCTGCTCGTGAAGACAGAAAGACCGTTACTCAAAATGATCTTATTCGCTCAATTGAAAAAGTTATGCTCGGACCAGAGAGAAAGAGCCACCTCATGTCAGTCAAAGAAAAAGAAATTACCGCGTATCATGAAGCAGGTCATGCACTTATTTCATCAGTTCTTCCTCACGCTGATCCAGTTCACAAGGTCACTATCATTTCTCGTGGACGTGCTGGAGGCTACACACTTAAGCTCCCACTTGAAGAGCGAAAGCTCCAATCAAAAAAGGAATTAATCGATGACCTCGCAGTGTCACTCGGTGGATATGTTGCTGAACAAACTGTCTTTGGTGATATTACTACTGGTCCATCAAACGATCTCCAGGTCGCGACATCTTTGGCTCGCGCTATGGTCACGCGGTGGGGGATGTCAGAAGTGATTGGTCCAATTGCGCTTGAATCAAATGGCGGACAACCGCTCTTTGGGAAAGGTGTGAATGATAAAGAGTATTCAGAAAAAATGTCGAGTATCATCGACGAAGAAGTTTCCAAACTCATGAAAAATGCGTTCACTGTGGCTGGAGAGACAATCACTCAGTACAGAAAGGTCCTCGACGCCATTGCTAAAAAGTTGATTGAAGTAGAAACGCTTGAACAGAAAGAATATGAAGAGATTATTGTTGCTCATGGTATCAAACTCAAGACGCACGATATTATTGCACCTGAGCCTGCAAAGAAAGAGTAGAAATAATTATAAATGCTAAATAAAAAATTATAAAACAACACAAAGTGGGGCGGCCTAGGCCGTGCCACTTTGTGTTTTACTGTCCACCCTCTTTGGTTTTGACTGCTCGGTACAACCAGCGCTTTTGAAACCTTTCGGTTCCAACGCAAAGCTGCCTCCACTGCGGGGAAACTTTTGTTTCCCCGACTTCCTTCCTATTCAAATCCAAAAGTTGGTATAGTGTTCCACTCTAGTCCACCCTCTTGGATTCGAACCAAGGACCCCAGAGGTATAAGCTCTGTGCTCTAACCAACTGAGCTAAGGGTGGATATTGTTCTTTTTGTATTATACACAAAAAGCCCGCTTTGTTAATTTGATGTATTTATAATTTACCATTCCTCTGTGCTATACTTTTTATATGGAATCTACGTCTCAGCCAAAAATGACAATCAGCATCAGTACGAAGACTATTTTGAAGGTGATCATGTATGGTTTCGGAGTCTATGTCATCATTCAGCTTAAGTCAGTCATTTTGATTCTTTTAACCTCAGTCGTGATCACTTCTTTTACTGAACAAATTGTGAAGAGGCTTGAAAAGAGAAGAATTCCTCGCCCTGTAACTGTTGTATCTTTGTATCTTATTGGCCTTGGAGTACTTGTTCTTTTTTCACTCTTCTTTATTCCAATCTTTGTTCGAGAACTCTCATCACTCATTGATTTTGTGGGTAATATTTTTAAAACTTCAACTTTCTTCGACCAGATTCCACTTGAAACATTCCAAGATACAAAAAATTTCTTCTCAGATATCTCATCTGACGCATCATCAACTGAACTCATTCGAACAACCCAGATCTTTTTAGGAAAAGTCTCTAGTGGTCTTGGTAACACGATTGGAAATTTATTCGGGAGCGTCTTTAATATCGTGATGATCGGCGTCATCTCTTTTTATCTCTCTATCCAAGAAAAGGGAATCGAGAACTTTCTCCGCATCATCGTTCCTGTCAGGTATGAGACGTATGCTATATCGCTCTGGAAGCGGACACAGCGTAAAATCGGTTTTTGGGTGCAAGGACAACTTCTCTTGGGTCTCATTATCGGTGCGATCCTCTTTGTTGGACTTTCAATCTTAGGAGTGAAGTATGCACTCTTGCTTGCTATCGTTGCCGGTCTCTCAGAGTTGATTCCATACGGACTTCTCCTTGCATTTATCCCAGCCATTGGTGTAGCGTTCGGTGAGGGATCACTGAAGCTTGCCGGCTCAACCCTCATTCTCTATACCGTCGTTCAACAGCTGGAGAATTATGTCATTGTTCCGTTGATTACCAAGCGTTCAACAGGCATTTCACCTATTGTCGTTATCTTGT
>CAZEPT010000042.1:0-5224 GCA_964514225.1 uncultured Candidatus Saccharibacteria bacterium | reverse complement strand
AACTCGTTTGACAACAATGACTGGAACAAGGACAACGTGTTTCTGTATTTCGAAACTGTATTCTGTCAAAAACCTCTTACGGGGTTTTTATTTGATTATACTATATTCTTTTCCCGCGTACTGTCAAATATCCTTTGGATATGAGGTTTTTTAAGGTAGATACTTGACAAATCCTGTGTATTTGCTATAATGTAAAAAAGACGTTAGAAAAGTACTTTTACATTGAATTTAAGGTTATTTTTGTGCCTGTAGGTAAAATATGGACATAAAAATCACCTTAAATTTAAAACAAAATGAGTAACAACAAACTCGACGTAACTACTCCTGACTATAAGTTAGCTGGGTTACAGGTTGATCTCCTTCAAAAGATCAGAAACAATAAAATTTCCATACAAGAACTGGAGATGTTCATTAATATGAATCCCAGGAAACGGAAAGAATTTTTTGGAATTACGCTACCAGAGGAAACATTCACTGTTGGAGAAGTTTTTCAACACAGGAACAAATCTTTGATACCCCAGTATTTTGGAGATAATTTCAAAAGCTGGATGTGGACTCCTGCTCAAGGGAAAACCTTGACTGTTCCAAGCAGTATGAATTCTCCCAAAGAATATGTTCTGCCTAAAAACATGAACGATACGGCAATCCAAAAAGCAAATGGTTCTGCATCAGTAGATGAAGATACCTTTTGGGCAATACTCTACTGTCTGATTATTAAGCCAGAATTGGGCAAAGAACTGCTCAACTATGAATTAAGAAAAGACAAAGTGTATATCATCCATGTTCGTGTGGGAGACAATGTGATCGCGTTCCACGTGCGCTGGGGTGGCGATGAGTGGTACCTCATTGCCCACTCGTTTGGCAACGTTGACTGGGGCAGGGACTGCGTGTTTCTGTATTTCGCTACAGGTTCTTAGGAACTCTGAAGCCTTAAATTACTTGAGTCTAAGACCTTTTGGTTCTTAGACTCTTTTTGTATGATCTTTTTCGACTCAGCACTTTTTTCGACACTCTGAACTCACGCTGTAACCGCACGAGAAATACAGGTGTTAAAAAGGAAGCTGTCTGAACGAAGTGAGTTTTTCCTTTTTTTAGCTGTATTTCTCGTGCGGCAGCGTCTAGAGTTCAGTGTGTCTTGATGTTTTTTGTTTTTTTTGCATCCAAGGTAAAAAAGAATATGGCTTTGACATTTCTACTCCTTTTTGTTATATTGTTTCCAGTAGCTCAGTAATGAGCTCTTTTATTTCATTCTCATGTAGATTCCCCGCAGATTAAAGAATAACTCTTTATTTGCAACATATTTTCGTCTCTAGCGTCTTGCACCATTACTGTAACCGCTTAATATGTGAGATTTTTAATAAACCGCACTACGCCGTAGTGTTTTTAGTAGTAAACAAACGTTAAAGAATGACACGATCACTAAAAAAAGGTCCATACATTGATGAACGGCTCTTGAAAAAGATTGAAGGCAAAGAAGCCCTCAAAACCCCGATGATCAAAACTTGGTCACGCGCATCTCAGATAAGTCCTGAAATGATTGGTTTTACATTTGGTGTACACAACGGACGACAACATATTGAAGTTATTGTAACTGAAGATATGGTAGGACACCGTTTGGGAGAATTCTCAAGTACTCGTAAATTCATCAGACACGGAGGTAAGATGCAGAAAGAACTTGACGCAAAGAAAAAAGAAACAGAAATAGCGGCAGCGAAAGCAGCCAAATCTTCAGCTGACACAAAAGCAGCTCCGAAGAAGAAATAATATATGAAAGCAAGTCTACCAAATTATAACCAATCACCTCGAAAAGTGCGTCTCGTCGCTTCACTCATCAAAGGGAAGAGTGTTGCCGATGCTGACACACAGCTCACGTACTTGGTAAAGCGAGCATCAGCTCCAATCAAAAAGCTACTTAACTCAGCTGTTGCAAATGCTGTTCTCCAGACTGGCGCAACAGAAGAGAACCTTGTTATTAAAAATGTCACTGTCGATAAAGGAGTCGTTATGAAAAGGTCTATGCCACGTGCATTCGGACGAGCATCACGGATCAACCTCCGAACGAGTAATGTCACCCTCACGCTTGAACAAAAATCAGCTGAAAAGAAGGGGAAGAAGAAATAATCTATGTCAAAAGTTGTTCACCCATATGCCCACCGTCTTGTGGTGCTTCGAGACTGGAGATCACGCTGGATTACTGATAGTAAGAAATACGCAGAACTCCTCAAATCAGATATCCTCCTCCGTCAGTATCTCGAGAAAAAATTGAGAACATATTACATCTCAGGAATCGAATTCGAAAGAAACCAAAAATCAACAAAGATCATCATCAGAACATCACGTCCTGGAATGCTCATTGGTCGCTCAGGCGAAGGATCAATCAAACTTAAAGCTGATATCCTTAAATTTGCAAAGAAGAACAAGCTCTCTTTTGCAGATGACGTCAAAATCGACATCGTTGAAGTGCAAAACCCTGATGCAGACGCGAAAATCGTTGCACTCGGAATCGTTGAAGCACTTGAAAAGAAAATGCCATACCGACGTGTCATGAAACAGACTATAGATAAAGTCATGGCAGTTCGAGGTGTTAAAGGAGTAAAAATCTACATCGGCGGTCGACTCGGTGGAGCTGAAATTTCACGAAGTGAAGAATTGAAGAAGGGATCACTCTCTCTTCAAACATTCCGTGCAGACATTGATTACGCTCGTGAAAGAGCTAATCTTCCATACGGCGTACTTGGTATCAAAGTATGGGTCAACCGTGGTGAAATTTTCGGAGAAGCTAATAAAAATGCATAAGAGTTATATATGTTAGTTCCAAAAAAAGTAAAACACAGAAAGTGGCAAGTCGGACGAAAAGGTGAAGCAAAAAACATCCGTCCTGACACTCGCGGTATCACGCTCGTCTTCGGATCTCACGGACTCAAGTCTGAATCTGCAGCTCGCGTCACCTCAAATCAGCTCGAAGCAGCCCGAAAAGCGATGCAACGCCATCTGACGAAAGTCGGACGTGTATGGATCCGTATTTTCCCTGACCGACCATTTACTCAAAAAGCGGCTCAAGTGCCGATGGGAAAGGGTAAAGGAGATCTTGAAGGGTACTGTTTTGAAGTACACCCAGGAAGAATAATTTTTGAAGTTGATGGAGTTACCCCTGAGGTAGCCCGCGAAGCGCTTCGAAAAGCTGGTACGAAACTTCCTCTTAAAACAAGAATAATCGAACGAGCATAAAGAGTTATAGATATGAAAAGAACAAAAATCGTAGACAACAAAGAACTCTTCGAAGCAAGTGAAGTAGTACGCAAATTCAATTTTGCATTCCCTGGAACCCCTGAGAAAAACATGAAAGAATATCGTCTTGCTAAAAAAAAGGTCGCTTCATTACTCACAGCACAAAACAAAAAATAATATGACTGAAGAAAAAAACAATCCAAAAGTGCTTCGTGGAGTAGTGGTCTCAGATAAGATGGACAAGACAATCGTGGTCAAAGTGAGCCGATATGTCAAACATCCAAAATATCAAAAGTACTATACCATTTCAAAAAGGTATAAAGCACACGATGAAGCGAATGCACACAAACTAGGAGAAACCGTGGAGATCGTCGAGACTCGTCCGATATCAAAAGATAAAACATTCAGAGTTATATAATATGATACAAACAGAAACACTCGTAAAGATTACGGACAACGCCGGAGGTAAAGTTGGAAAAGTTTTCAAAATCCTCGGTGGCTCAAAAAAGCGATATGCGGAAATAGGGGACCTCGTGGTTATTTCAGTAAAGATTGCAGAACCACGAAAAGCTGTCAAAAAGAAAGACATTCACCGCGCAGTTGTCGTCCGACAACGAAAAGCATTCAGACGAAAAGATGGTTCATACATCCGCTTTGATGACAATGCTGTGGTGATTTTAGAAAAAGGTAAAATGGAACCAAAGGCAGGTCGTGTTTTTGGCCCGATTCCACGAGAACTTCAAGAACGTGGCTATCAAAAAATTATTTCTCTTGCACCTGAAGTGCTCTAATACATAAATCACTATGCATGTAAAAAAAGGAGACGAAGTGGTGATCTTAACCGGGAAAGACAAAGGAAAAACAGGTAAGATCGTTAAATCACTTCCAAAGGAAAATAAAGTCATCGTTGAAGGCCTCAATCAAGTCAAAAAACACATGAAGCCACGAAAGCGTGACGAGAAAGGACAGACTATTACAGTCAGTTTACCTATGAATGCATCAAATGTTGCACGAAAGGGGGAAGCGACTGCTTCAAAGCCAAAAGCAAAAAAGCCAGCGGTTAAGAAGGTTGCCGTTACTAAAGCACCCGCTAAAGAGAAAAAGAGTTAGTATATGATATCAGTTAAAGAAAAAGTACAAGGTTCATTTGACGCACTGAAAGGAGAATTTGGCTACACCAATACTATGGCTGCACCAAAGATCATGAAAGTCGTCATCTCAACTGGAACTGGCGGACTTATGAAAAAAGACCGCACAAAAAATGATTTTATCGTTGACCGACTCGGACGGATCACTGGTCAAAAGCCATCAGTCAAAGCAGCAAAAAAATCTGTGGCGAGTTTCAAAATTCGAACAGGAGATCCGATTGGTGTGATGGTCACACTTCGAGGAAAGACAATGTATAACTTTTTGGAAAAATTGCTTAACATTGCGCTCCCACGAACAAAAGACTTCCGCGGACTCGATGCTAAGATGGTAGACGCTGTCGGAAACGTCACGATTCCTGTCAAAGAACACACAATCTTCCCGGAAACAGCTGATGAAGAACTCCGCGATGTCTTCGGACTCGGTATCACGATTGTGACGACCGCTAAAGACAAAAAGGAAGCAACTGCTTTCTTCCGACACATCGGCGTTCCATTCAAGAACTAAATGAAATAAAAGAATCTCGCGTGTCCGAACAAATTTATTTGTTATAGGATACTAGTAAAAACCCCTAAGAGACGAGGGGTTTTTATATTTGACAAAATTATATAAAGTATGCTAAATTTAGAACAAACAAAATTAAAAATTATATATATCATGAATACTGTAAACGCCCACACTCTTTCGTTCAAGATTAAAGATGAATTTCCGTGTCCAACTCCTCCAACTTATGCTAACCCTGTTCATTTGGGAGGCAATTTTAAATCAACTTTTTGGGAAAAGGCCAAAGAAGAAACCATCTTTCTCTCAAAAACTATTCCAAAGTTACAACAGTATGTACTACCTGCTG
>CAZEPT010000041.1:0-5641 GCA_964514225.1 uncultured Candidatus Saccharibacteria bacterium | reverse complement strand
ACCTCAATTCTTTGGACCAAAACCAAATGTCCTACCATTAGACGACTGGGTAATATTCTACTGGATATAATTTAACATATAAACGCTGAAATTTCAACGGTAGAGGGAACTTCTTAATTCTTTATCATTTCTCATTTACAATTCCTCTGTTATACTGAGGATATGAATATGAAACAAGAACGGTTAGAGAATTTGGCCGACGGAATTTTTGCTATTGTTATGACGCTTTTGGTTCTTGAGCTCCGTGTTCCAGTTCTGACGGAGTTTACTAACGTAATTCTCGCTCGTGAGTTCGTTCAGTTTATTCCATACTTAATGAGCTATATCACGTCTTTTGCTGTTTTGTATACATTTTGGCATTCGCATCACTTTATCGCTTCTATCTATGCAAAAAATATCACTGTCGACGTTTCGACTATTAATGCTGTCTTTCTCTTCTTTATAGGACTCATTCCGTTCACCGCTCATCTTCTTGCAACGTACCACACAGAGCAATTCGCTATATTCATTTTCTCTATTCACATCATCGTTATCGGCCTTGTTTTGTTTTACATGCGCCACTTCATTAAGCATTCTCTTGAGATAGAGAATAACTTGTCGACTCGGTCAGAAGAGAATCATTCTAAAGCGCGTATTTTGTTCCCAGTCTTTTGTGCACTCTTGGCTATGGGTGTATCTTTTTTTTCTCCAACCGGATCACTTGCAATATTAACCCTCGGAATTTTATTTAACTTTTCAAGGAAGAGTACTAAGATTATTTTTAGTATCCTTCGAGTGTTTAATTCTCATTTAGAGTAAGTATGAAAAAAGATATCCTCAGATTTGTTGCAGTACTTTTTACTATTGGAATTTTACTTGGTATCGGATTTGCCTTGAGTTCAAAAAAGAGCTACGTTGAAACTCCGTTTGATTTCGCCCTAGATAATCAAATCAAAAATACGACATGGGAGCTCGTGCAGTATTCCGACGGGAGAGAAATAGAGAACTTGGTCGGTACAGATTGGGTTATGCATTTTGACGCTGATAGAGGGTTCATTCGCTTGTGTGATACGCATCCATTTTCATATACACTCTCAGGTGGACGTATCACGTTTACGTTCAGCGAGACGGCATCATCGTCGTGTCAAGATAGCACACTTTCAAGCGAGTCTGTCTTTTTTGATCTCTTAAATCAGTCGCCATTAGTCGAGCGAGTCTCATATGAGACAAAAGAATTTAATGAAGTCCTGACCCTTGTTTCTGGTAATAAAAAAATGGTCTTTATTCCAAGAGTTGATATGCCAGCAGGATCTCTTTCACCCTTGTCAGTTTTAAATAATAAAGAAAAATCTGTTTCGATTAAGGCTGTGTATTCGTGTACTGTAGAAAATACAGAAGAGCAGGTTCCTTGCTCTGCTCCGTTCCAAGGTGAATTTGTCTTGACTCAATTGGATGCTACTCCGGATAAAAAACCATACACTTCCTCTGTTCTCACGGATGCTACAGGTATTTCAGTACTCATGGTTCCGTTTGGGACGTACCAAGTAACTCTTTTAAAAACTCCTACTTTGATTGAAAATCAAAAGTATGATCTAAATCCGATTATCTTTTCAATTGTTTCAACAACAGGGGAGCCGTATGAACTTTTACTTACTCTTGATCGTGCTATCTAACTATGTCTGCCCTTATTCGTCGTATTACTGAGCATAAAAAATTCTTAGCATGGGCTCAGATAGTACTCATCTATGTTTTACCGATAGTTCTTTTTTACTATCGTATTTTGCCTCAAGATTTACGAATGATTGTACTTGGTGTGATGTGCTTGCTTATTTATGGAATCATGCAAAAAGAGCATCTTGATCTATCTCATATCGGACTTACTGTACCAATTAAAAAATATTTTAAACCCTATTTCTTGTGGACGTTTCTCGCTGCGCTTTTTATTGTAGGGTATTCTGTTGTATTTGATTTTTCACCCCAAGCGTCATGGTGGATCAATCCGCATTTCTGGTTCATTTTTGCGCTTGTATCATTTTTTCAAGAGTTTGCATATCGGGGATTTCTACCCATCCTCTTGAAACGTATTACGAAATCTCCCCTTATCGAGATTTTTTTAAATGCGCTGTTGTTTACACTCCTTCATGTGCTCTTTCCTCATTTGTTTATTGCACTTCCTTTGGCGTTTTTAGGAGGGCTCTTTTTTAGCATGCTCTATCATTTTTATCCAGATCTTATCCTTGTTTCTATCTCGCACGCTGTCCTTAATTTCCTCGCTGTCATGTTCGGTTTCTTCGTTTTAGCGCTCTAAACTTTGTGCTATACTGAAGTTCATGAGCGCACGAAAAACCCTATGATTAAAAGAATTCTCTTTACAGCGCTGCTTCTCGTCTCTATTTTTACACTTCCTGTGTGGTGTACGGGAGTATTTGTACTTTTAGGTATTCTTATTTTTCAGACTTACTCCGAAGCGGTGTTTGTCGTTTTTTTATATGAGGCAGTGCTCGCTCCTTTTGCGACGCCATTTCCATTTATTGGAACAGTGGTTACTTTTTTGGTTGTGTGTGTCGTTGAATCTATCCGTCCGTATGTGAGAAAGTAATATGTTCAGAAATAAAAGAGTAAAACAATACCATATAGAGGCTGATGAAGTTTTTTTAGATTCTAAAAATCTTCCACATTTCGATAAACAGCAATTTGAAGGCAAACTTGAAAAACCGCTCTCAAAAAATATTCTCTACCTCCTCATGTCTGTAGTGGCACTTGTCTGCCTCTTATTTATTATTCAACTCTACCGAGTGCAAGTACTCAAAGGAGATGAATACTTTTTGGCGAGTACAAACAATGCACTTGAAAAAGAGTTAGTCTTTGCTTCTCGGGGTGTCATCTACGATCGGAATGAAGTTCGTCTTGCTTGGAATGAAGAAAACCCTGAACAGAGTAAATTCCTTTTGCGTAAATATTTCCCGAGTGCGGGCTTCAGTCATATATTAGGCTATGTGAAGTATCCAAAAAAAGATGCTAAAGGCTATTTTTGGAGAACAGAGTACACCGGTCTCGATGGTATTGAAAAGCAATTTAACGATGTGCTTTCTGGGGTAAATGGAGCGAGAATTATTGAAACGAGTGTGTCAGGTGAGGAGGTAAGTTCAAATATTTATGAGGCTCCTGTCTCAGGAGAAAATGTGACGCTTTCTATCGACAGCGAAATTCAAGGATATTTTTATGATGCCATTAAACAAGTTTCTGATAATTCAAATTATATTGGCGGATCGGGAATGCTTGTTGATCTTAAGACAGGAGAGATTCTGTCTCTCGTAAATTATCCTGAATACGATTCCAATATTATGACAGAATCTAGAAACGAAGAAGTCATTTCCGGGTATTTCCAAAACACGCACTATCCGCTCTTAAACCGTGCCATCAGTGGTATCTATACACCTGGATCTATTGTTAAACCGTTTGTTGGTATCGGTGCACTTGTCGAGGGAGTAATCACTCCGTCGACGCGCATCGCTTCGATTGGTTCGATTTCACTTCCGAACCCATATAACCCTGGACTCTCGTCGGTTTTCCGTGACTTCCGCCCCAACAATGGCGTAGTTAACATAAAAGAAGCACTTTCTGTTTCCTCAAACATTTTCTTCTACAATGTCGGTGGTGGATTTCAAGGCCAACCAGGTATTGGTATTACAAAAATTGGTGAGTACTGGAAGCTCTTTGGCTTAGCAGAAAAAACCAACATCGAACTTCCTGGAGAAGCAGAAGGGAATATCCCGAGTGTTGATTGGAAGAAAAATAATTTCCCAAATGATCCAACATGGCGTGTTGGAGATACCTATAACACCGCGATTGGTCAGTATGGTGTACAGGTAACACCGATTCAAATGCTCCACGCTGTTTCTCTTATTGCTACAGAAGGAAAGAAGATTCCGTTTACTATTCTCAAAAAAGATGGACCACTTGATCAAGCATCACTTCCGCGTCTTGATATTGCACGTGAGCATTTTGTTACTATTAAAGACGGAATGAGGCTCGCTGTCACATCACCGCTCGGAACAGGAAAAGGGTTGAATTCTTTGAATGATAATTTTGCTGTCAAAACTGGTACTGCTCAGGTTGGAGCAAATAATCAATACGTAAATACCTGGATCATGGGCTTTTTCCCGTATGAAGAACCGAGATATGCTTTTGTAGTTCTTATGGATAAGGGACATGACACCTCAGCTGCCGGAGCGCCGACTGCGTCGCTCTATTTCTTCCAAAAATTTCAACACAGTGAGTTTTATAAAAACAGAGAATAATCTATGATCACCATAAAAAAAATAGAAAATATTAGTCGTGAAGCGTGGGATGAGAATGTTGATTTCTTTACACAATCATTTGCCTGGGGTAAGTCGCGGAAAGCGCTCGGGCAACCTGTCCTTGAGCTTGGTATTTATAAAGATGGAATTTGTCTTTCATGTATTCTGGTGATACTTAAATCCATTCCTCATACCAGCTATTTTGTTGGGAGTATTTATCGAGGAGATCTCTATGATGAGCATGTCTACGAAGCTCTCAAAATTTTTGGGAGAGAAAATAATATTTGCGCATTTACTTTTGAACCGAACATTTTTGAAGAAGACAAAGTGGGAGTATCTCAGATGCTTTTAAAAACAGACCGACATCAATTTGCCCTTTGGTCGCCTTTTATTGATTTGACCCAAAAGTATAAAGATCTTGAAGCTCTATTTTCAAAAACGGTCCGAAATGAAACTCGGTTGGCTCTCAAAAATGGGATTACTGTAGAACAGGGTGTGAGTAATGAACTGTTTTCTGCTTTTATACAGCTTACGACAAGTGCAATTACAAGGAAGCAGTATATTGGCTATACCGAGGAATACTATAAAACAGTATTTAAATCCCTCAGTGCCCATGACCAAGCTCGTCTTGTTGTTGCGTATGATGTGCACAAAATTCCAGTGGCTGCCGCTATGATTTTTATCTTCAAAGGCATGGTAACCTACGCGTACGGTGGTTCTCTCGGGCGAGGTACGCCAAAAGGTGCAATGTATCTGTTGATCGCTTCGATTATAAAATCCGCTCAAATTGAAGGCTGTCACACCTTTGATCTCTTTGGATCGCTCGATCCGGCATTTTTGGGCGAGCACTCATGGAAAGGCTTTACTCAGTTCAAGAAATCGTTCGGACCTACCTTTAAGAAGTATATTGGTAGCTATGATTTAGTAGTTATTCCGCGTATGTACTATCTCTACAAAGGTTTAGTTTTTGTCAAAAGACTGTTCAAGTAGTTTTTGTATTCCTCAGATTGCTTTTGAAACTGTACTTTTGACACTATGGGAGTGGTGTTAAGAAATTTCTTGCATGGATTCGTATGAAAAAGAAAACTGTTTGGGCGGAGTGAGTTTTTTCTTTTTAGAAGACATGTGAGAAATTTTAGCTACACGAGCATGTGTCTTGATGTTTTTTGGTTCTTTTTTGCATCCAAGGTAAAAAAGAATGGAGTTTGTTGACTTTTAGTAGTAAAAGCGTATCATAAGCCTATACATATGGATAATAATAACCAATACATTTCACCAGAAAAAAAGAAAGAATTAGAAATAGAATTAGCAGAACTTAAGGGTCCAAAAAGACAAGTCATCTTAGAGGCGCTTCAATTTGC
>CAZEPT010000040.1:0-5809 GCA_964514225.1 uncultured Candidatus Saccharibacteria bacterium | reverse complement strand
CACACTTTGATACAAATTTCGTGTGGATTTCGCGGCTACGGTCCAAGAATATTTTTTTAGAACTGATTCGTTGAAAACTTTTTGTTTATCTACATTCAAGAGAGCTTCAAAAAGAGTGACTTCATTTGTTGGATCGAACCAGCACGCCTCGTCTCCCAGGATTTCAGGAATCGACGATGTTTTTGCTGCTACGACTGGTTTTTTGTACGATAAAGCTTCGAGAGGTGGGATGCCAAAACCTTCAGATAATGACGGAAATACAAGGGCTTTGCAATTTTCATACATCCACGCAAGTGTTGTGTCTGAGGCATCGAACACGATATGTATTCGATCAGAAAGATTCGCGTCAGAAATTGTTTTTTGGAGCGCTTCGGAGAAACGATCTCGGTGAGTGAGGAGGTAAAAATGTTCTGAAATTTGCGCGCGATATTTTTTTAGAAGCTTCAACACAATCGCGTGGTTTTTGTGTGGATACGAATTTCCGACCATGAGGAAAAATGGTTTTTCGACGTTGAACGTTGGCGCGACTGCGGGTGGGAGATGGGTGAGTCCGTTATAGATCACCTCGATTTTTTTTGCGGTGCTTGGGTCGCGGCGCAAAATTTGTTCGCGGACAAAATTGCTGATGGTGATAATTTTGCGTGCGCGATACAGATTGATTGTTAGGAGTGTTCGCCAGATGATCCATTTAAGTTTGTAATTGAGAAAACCGCGAACTGTTTTGTCGTGTGTTGGAAATTCTTCAAAAATAAAATCGTGAAACGTCATCACAAATGGTTTTCGAAGGGTGATTGGGATGTTCCAGTGGGGGATGTGCCAGAGCTGCACATCTTTTTGAGCGTTCATGAGTCGGCCTAGTTTGATTTGTTCATCGAGCCCATACCAGTGGATATTTGTTTCAATCCAGCGAATATTTTGGTGTATAGGAAAATCGGCGGGAATTTTTTTTACAAGAACTACAAAAAAATCTGACGGGTTTTGCTCGGTCAGTTCGCGCAAGAGCTCGCCCGCGTAGCGACCGAGTCCGCCAGGAACGCTCATGAGGCGTGCATCAAAACCAATGATCATAGGTGTGATTGTGCGTGAGCAACAGCGAGCTGCAGTGCTGCGCGCTGCTTGCTTAAACTATACCACGCCGCGCGCGCAAATCCACGCTCGCGTAAACGCGCAACTAATTTTTTGTCGGTTGCGACTGCTTCCATGGCGTTCGCAATTTGTGCGACGTCGTATGGCGAAACAAAAACTGATGCGTCTCCCATGGTTTCTGGAAGCGCTGTGCAATCTGAAACAATTGTGGGGCAGCCGACTGATGCTGCCTCGAGCGGAGGCAAGCCAAAACCTTCGAAAAATGAGGGATAAACGAGTGCTGCTGCATGTTTGAGAAGCCACCATTTTTCTTCGGGAGTTATGTAGGAGAGATGGTGAACACGATCGGGGAGTTCGGATTTTTTTGGTGCTCCATAGCCCGGGCGACCTCCGAGAACAAGTTGAAAATCAGAAAGCGCGGGAATATTTTTTATGAGCTCGAACGCTTCGATGATGCCACGAACATTTTTTCGTTTTTCGAGTGTGCCTAAGAAAAGAAAAAATGGTTTATTTTTGAATGGAAGTTTCGGATGCGTTCCTCCGATTGCGGGTGGTGTTGCAGGATTTACAACATGAATAATTTCCGCTGGAATTTCTCGATTAATAATTTTTTGGAATAATGTTTTTTCAGATGTCATAGAGACAGTATACCAAAAAAATGGCCGTGTAATCTATGGCTTGTGGTGTATGGTATGATGGAGCGTATGACAGAACTCTGGGACTATCTCTATACATCGCGCGGGCTTGAAACTGACGAAGACAAGAAGAATTTCTTGAAGCCTGACTTTGAACTTCATACACACGATCCATTCTTGTTCTCTGATATGGAGCTCGTTGTTTCGCGCATCCGTCTCGCAAGCGAACAAGGAGAAACGATTGGTGTCTATACTGATTATGACTGCGACGGAATTCCGGGATCTGTTATTTTATCTGATTTCTTAAAGAAGATTGGTATTACTCACCATGTGTATATTCCAGACCGCCAGCTCGACGGGTATGGACTCTCTATTAAGGGAATAGATTTTTTGATTGAAAAAGGGGCGACGTGCATCATCACAATTGACCTCGGTGTGACTGGTTTTGAAGGTGCGCTCTATGCCAAGGAAAAGGGAATAAATCTCATTATTACCGATCACCACTTACCTCACGAAACGCTTCCGGATGCATATGCCATCATCAATCCTAAAAAAGAAGGAGATCTCTATCCATTCAAAGAGCTCTGCGGTACTGGTGTTATATTTAAAGTCATCCAAGCCTACTTGGCTCGCTTCAGAGAAGCTCACGCAGTTGAGGTCGGATTTGAAAAATGGCTTCTCGATATGGTCGGACTTGCGACTTTAGCTGATATGGTCCCTCTCGTTGGTGAGAACAGAGTATTCTCTTACTACGGACTCATTGTTATGAAAAAAACTAAGCGGACCGGTCTCTTAGCGCTCTATACTGCAGCTGGTATTAAAAAAGACCAGCTCGCTGAAGATGATGTGACACATAGTCTCACACCAAGGCTCAATGCCGCATCTCGGATGGGGAATGCCTATCTTTCCTTTCAAGTTTTGAGTACTGATAATCCCGTTGAGGGGATGCACTTGGCGAAAGAACTTGAAGCACTCAACAGAAAAAGAAAATCCCACGTTGCTGAAATAATGAAGGAGGTCCATCATTTGCCGAAAGAAGTATTTGAAAAAGACGTTATTGTTTTAGGGAATCCAAAATGGCGGCCAGGAGTGTTGGGACTCGTCGCAACAAAAGTTGTCGAGCTCTACCAGAAGCCGACCTTTGTCTGGGGTGGAAGTGATGAAGAAGATACTGATATTTTAAAAGGCTCATGCAGAGGAGTCCCTGGGATGTCCGTCGTGTCTCTCATGGAATCGGCAAAAGATTCATTTATCCACTATGGCGGGCACGTTGGGGCTGGAGGTTTTGCAGTCGACAAGAGGCATGTCCATGACTTGGCAGAGATGCTCCAAAAAGGAATACAAAAAGCTCAGATTGAAAAAACTGAAGGAGATGTGTCGGCACACTTCCTACTCCATGAACCCAAGAAAGAAGTATTCACGATTATTACCCAGTTTGCTCCGTTTGGAATGAGTAATGAAAAACCCATTTTTAAATCTGAATGTATTCAAATCATTTCTCATAAACTCTTCGGTAAGACCAAGGAGCATCTAGAAGTATTTTTTCTTATGAATGGGAGAACCTATAAGGGTATCGCTTTCTTCACAACAGAGGATAATTTTCTTCGGCCGCTCGTTATGGGGGAGACATACACTGTTATTTATTCCATGGAGATGTCTTACTTTATACGACCAGAGTTACGTTTAAAAATAATTGATATATACTAAAGGTATGAGTGCAGCTAAAAATACGATTGAAATATATACTGACGGAGCAGCTCGGGGGAACCCTGGACCTGCTGGCTGGGCGAGTATCGTCATGGATCACAATACTGGTACTGTGCGAGAGCTTGGTGGTCGCGAGGACACCGCTACAAATAACAGGATGGAGCTTATGGCCGTCTATCAATCTTTAGCCTATGTTGAAAAAGAAAAACTCTTTGATGTACCGGTGACGTTCTTTACTGACTCGGCCTATGTTCAAAAAGGAGTGACTCTCTGGATGTACGCTTGGGAAAAAAATGGTTGGAAAACGAAAGATGGGGGAGATGTTTTTAATAGAGACATTTGGCAAGAGCTGATCTTTCTCGTCTTTCGGCTTAAGAGAAAAATGACGATTTCATTTGAAAAAATAGCTGGACATGCCGGTCATTTCGGTAATGAACAAGCCGATCGAGTCGCAACAAGTTTTGCTGATAAAAAACCAACTCCTTTGTTTAAAGGAGCGCTTGAGCAGTATCTCAAGTTCTATCAAGCAAGTACTCCAGCTGCCAAAAAAGAATCTGGAAGTGGTGGTGCTAAAAAAACAGGCAAGGCATATTCGTACGTGTCTTTAGTCGCTGGTAAAGTCTATACAGATAAAGATTGGGCGACATGTGAAGCCCGGGTTAAAGGGAAGCGCGGAGTAAAGTATAAAAAAGTTTTCTCCAAAATGGAGGAAAATGCTCTCGTCCATGAGTATCAAAAATCCTAGTACACTCTTTTTTCTTATTGCGACCACCTTGGTATTGGGGATATTTTTAGGCGCAACATTTCAGTTGTCGCTTTTGTTTTTTGTACTGGCTTTCTCTGCGTCTCTCTTGTGTGCTTTCGTTCTCTTTCTTTTGAGAAGCAAGCATATTTTCTTAACCCTCATTTTAGCTTTTATTTCGTGCATAGTAGGCAATCTCCGATATCAGATGGTTTTAGGTCAGTATGATACGAGTATCCCGAAAAAAACCATTACCGGGCAGATTATTTCAAACCCACAAGATAAGTCATACGGTCAGTCTTTTGTGTTTATAACATCTAAAAATCAGAAAGTCTTGGTTCAAAATAGGGGGCAAGAACTGTTTGAATATGATGATAAAGCCACCCTCCAAGTGATTTGCAGCCGGCCCAAAAATTTTGAAACTGATCTTGGTGGGACATTTGATTATGTGAGATATCTCAAAAAAGATCACATCTATGCACAGTGTCAGTTTGAAAAAGGGACGGTTCACACAAGACAGCCATCTTTTATGAAGACATTATATCTGTTTTCTAATAGACTCTCGAATCGGATAGATGCACTCTTTAAAACCCCACATGATAATTTTATCGCGGGAGTACTCGTCGGAGATAAGACCGACATCGCGCCCGAGATGAGAAATGATTTTATTAAGACGGGAACGATTCATATCCTGGCACTCTCCGGATACAATATCGCTATTGTTGCGCTCTTCTTTCAAAAATTCTTCTACCTCTTTTTTCGTAAAAAGGGAGCGCTCTTGTTTTCCGCAATTGCTGTAATACTCTTTGTGGCTATGACTGGATTCTCTGCGTCTGCGATTCGAGCGGGGATTATGGCACTTATTGTTATCATTGCACAGCTCTCATATCAACCCTATTCAGCACTGCGTGCGCTTTTCTTTGCGTCACTTCTTATGATTTTGTATGATCCGTTTTATTTCCTTTATGATAGTTCATTTCACCTCTCTTTCTTAGCAACGTATGGAGTTGTCGTGTTTACTCCGTATTTTGAAATACTGTTTAAACGTTTGCCGACCAGATTCTTACGGCTCACTATCGCTACAACGTGTGGAGCCTATATCATAACGTTGCCATACCTCCTCTTTTTCTTCACAGGGATTTCTGTATTCAGTATTGTTGTTAATAGTCTAGTCGGTCCACTTATTCCATGTGTGATGCTTGGAAGTGCTATTACACTCACGCTCAGTTTGATTTCACTTTCGTTTGCCTACACCGCAACGCTTTTGACGGAATGGGTGTCGTCTCTTATTCTTTCTTTGATTCATTTGTTTGCGACTATTCCGTTTGGGTATATACCAGTTTCAGTTTCGTGGGCGGTTTGTATGCTGCTCTACGGTTTAGTGTTTTATCTTTTGTATTATTTTAAGAAAAAGTATGATTCGAAAGATAGTTCGTAGGAATCTAAGCTTACAGCTTCAGTACAGCTTTTCCATCCTTTCAGGATAAGGAAAAGCTTTTCGCCCTCTTACAGAGGCTGTACACCTTTTGGGTATTTTGTTTCATAGAATTCACAAAATCTCACAAAAGGTCTTGCGCTCGGGTCCCTTACCCCGAGCTCACCTGCACGCGGCTGAAACTCTTCAGTCGCTCTCGCGGAC
>CAZEPT010000039.1:0-6163 GCA_964514225.1 uncultured Candidatus Saccharibacteria bacterium | reverse complement strand
ATAGACCACACAATATATCGTTTCGTCGTATGCATATAAAAAAGTATACCAAATGGTATACTGGGGGTGTTAACAGTTTTAATCACTTTTAAACCTTATGACTCAATTTCAACCAAAAACATTCTCGATCTCAGCACTCGTCGGAATTTCACAGACAAATATCGATGAACATCTCAAGCTCTATCAGGGCTATGTGAAACATGCCAACCTCATCTTGGAAAAAATAGAAGTGCTTAGTACTTCACCAGAAGAGAACGCATATGTGATTGGTGAGCTTCGCCGTCGCTTCGGTTTTGAATATTGTGGAATGAAAAATCACGAATATTATTTCTCTCAATTTGAAGGCGCGCCGACAGCATTCGCAACTGATAGCATCCTCTCTCAAAAAATAAACGCGACGTTCGGCTCATTTGAAAACTGGCAGAAAGAATTTAACACACTCGCCATGACTCGCGGAGTCGGCTGGGCGATGCTCTACCAAGATGGAGATGGAAATCTCCTCAATGCGTGGGTAGATGAACAACACCTCGGCCAACTCGCTACCTGTACCATAATCCTCGCGCTTGATATGTGGGAACATGCATTCGTCTATGACTATCCAACATCAGAAAAAAAGAAGTATGTAGAAGCTTTCTTTAAAAATCTCAATTGGTCTGTAGTTGAAGCTCGATTGAAATAATACATAAGATATGAAAAAAGACCTATTTAAAATAGGTTTTTTTGTAAACACAATAAACAAAAAGGCTCCGTATATCAAGTATACGGAGCACTGGTTTATATTTTTCGTCTATAATTAAATGTACTATTTACCATCCGTCCCAATGCCACCAACCGCACAAGCGACTAATGATAATGAAAAGAATAAGCAGAATAAGGAGTGTCCGGCAAATGATTCCCCTTCTCCAGAGGTCAAGGAATGTTTGCCAGCCTTCGCGCACCCACGTGATGAATCTTCTCCACCATGGTGGAGGATTTGGAAACGCCAGAGATATTGGACGACCTATGTTGCGGATAAGGAAATATACAATAGTTCCTATAACTCCTGCAAGAAGTATCCACCACATGTAATCTCTCAATACAAACAAAATCCAAAAAGCTATGAGCATTGCTACAACCAAGAGGATCAATCTTCCAACATATTCGTCTCCACTCATAAACGTACGTTCTCTCTCTAATTCTCTCTCTTCTGCAACTAGAGTTGATGGTCTTCTTT
Source organism: uncultured Candidatus Saccharibacteria bacterium (assembly GCA_964514225.1). Classification (GTDB taxonomy): domain Bacteria; phylum Patescibacteriota; class Minisyncoccia; order Phycocordibacterales; family UBA9973; genus CAZEPT01. The sequence goes on along the minus strand of CAZEPT010000039.1, from coordinate 4,950 downwards.
TCCATTTCGGAAAAGACAAGAATAACAATCCTAACAATAAGAGTGGAACAACTGGAGATGGACATGGAATCACTTTCACATGATATGAAATAATTTTAATCTTTGCTTCAACGTATCTCATCTTATCAAGAAGACTTGGGTCTTTCAAAACTTTACCAATTTCAGTTGAATCTTTTAATTGTAATTCTTCCGCTTCACGCTTGGTGATTTTAAAAGAAATTCCGGAAAAATTCTTTTTTAGAGAATCTGCTGTCCGCATCATGCGCGCCTCAGCTAACTTTTGATTTTCCAGTTCACGGTGTCCTACTTGTAAGCTTGCTTCATAGCCATACTTTTTAGCTTCAGGTGAAGCAGTTCCTTTTAATTTCATCTCAATCGTCGGTTGGGGAATCCTTGGCATCTTAAGGTCTTTCGCTTGGAGCACTTTAAAAGATTGCCCATCATAATCAAAACTATGATTATAGGTCATTTTCTTTAAAGAATCTTTGATCGTCCTTGTAATCTTGTCGGCAACAAATTTCTCAGCGTTGTACGTGGGTGCCACGAGGTCAAACTTCGGCGCTTTAGGGTACTGTACCCTTTCAGTAAATGTTTTTTCATCTTTTACTACTTTCAAAGCGGTAACTTGACTGAACGAAAGTAAGCCGGACCAATTAAATACTTTTTTACCATGCTCCATCTTGTACAGACGGTGCTGAACGGAGTTTGAGTCTCCTTGGACTTTATGGATCATAGCAAAGCCAATTTGCAACGAAACAGATAAGAGGACGAGGACAAGCCAGATTTTAAATAATCTTTTTTTATTCATTTTTTAATGTGTTTTTAGTTTAATTATATCGTAACATTTTTTAATTGGTTTGTCAAAAATATACTGATACCACACAGAAAAAGACCTACTTGCGTAGGTCTTTAAATATTTGTTGTGTTTTTACTAATTTTTCTTTGCGTTCTTAGCTTCTATGCTTAGAGTAGCATGTGGCACAGCACGCAAACGGGCTTTGTCGATTAGTTTACCGGTGTCACGACAGATACCGTACGTTTTGTTTTCAATACGCACCAGAGCGTGCTCGAGATGTGTAATAAAACTAAGTTGCCGACCCGCGAGTTGGGTAAATTGTTCTCTATCGTTAATATCGTTATCTTCCGAATGCTTAAAGCCAGCGTAGGTGTCTTCGGTGCCGGCTTCATGCTTCCGGTTAACGATAGTTTGCAAATACTCAAGTTCCGTTTTTGCTGTTTTCAGTTTCTGGTAGATGATTTGTCTGAATTCCGCTAAATCGCGGTCACTGTAACGATAAATTGGGGAGGGATCACCTGGTTTTTCCATCCTATGTTCTTTTTCTAACACTTCTGTGTGGATTGGAACATGTTTTTGAGCCTTGGGTGTATTTTTTCTTGTTGCCATATGTAATTGTTTTTAAATTGTTCATATACATATTAGCATTTTTTACAGTATTGTCAATAATTTACGCCTTATTCGCGAGTACGATATACTGAGATTATGAAGATACTCTCTTGGAACACAAACGGCTTGCGCGCCACCGTTAAACAGGGAAACTTCGCCGCACTCTTTGAACAAGAGAAAGCTGATATCATCTGCCTCCAAGAAACCAAGTCAGAGATTGAACAACTTGATGAACTAACAAAAAATGTTCCAGGGTACACAGCCTATTTTGTTTCATCTCAAACCAGACGTGGGTACAGTGGAGTATGCGTCTACACAAAAGAAATTCCAGAGAAAGTTGAATATTCACTCGGTGCGATCGAAAAAGAGCTCGACCTCGAAGGTCGAACACTCATTCTCTATTTTAAGAAATTTGTGCTCATCAATTGCTACTTCCCGAACGGCGGACGTGGACCAGAAAGACTTGCATTCAAGCTCCGCTTCTATGAAGCCTTCTTAAAAAAATGTGAAGCACTCCGAAAAAAAGGATACGAAGTTATTTTCTGTGGCGACGTCAACACCGCACATACAGAAATAGATCTCGCTCGACCAAAAGAAAATAAAAATATGACTGGGTTTCTCCAGATTGAACGCGATTGGATTGATCTCGTCGTAAAAAAAGGATACATCGATACATTTCGATTGAAACATCCTGACACTAAAGATATGTACACATACTGGGATCAGATCACACGCGCACGTGATAGAAATGTCGGATGGCGTATCGATTATTTTTTTGTCACACCTGGACTTGTTTCACAGGTTAAAGACTCCTACATGCTTACGAACTATATGGGCTCTGACCATTGTCCAATCGTACTTGAACTCAAATAAAGAATTTTTTACGTTTAGTCAATCAGGAAGTGAATTCTCATGAAGCGACTATATATTGTCGCGTACCCTACATATCATGAGAATTCACTTCCTGATTGACTTTTATACCTTTCTGGGTTAAAATGTATTTGAACTTAAAAACCAATTATTGCATGAAAAAAATATTCGCTTACCTCAATCCATTCGCCTCGTTGATTAAAAAATTCTCTACGAAACAAGAAAAAAATCAACCCTCCAGAAAAGTCCCCTCCAATAATCTCAACGGTAGTAAGGTTCAACGCTTGCTGAATATAAATCAGAGCATAAAACAAATTCCTTACGGAGTATAAAATAATTCCTTTCACACAAAAAAACAAATAAACATGCAAATATTAAAATTTAGCGTACCAGCAGGTATGGGACTTTTTCTCATACTATCCCCTCAAATGTACCCGATTCAATGGGGTTTAGGAATTTTTTTTATAATATGTGGAGGAGTATTACTTCTCGACCACAAAGTAAAAAAACTCCATGGTTTAAAACCGTAGAAAAACCTGAAAGAAAAAAGGAAAAAAGTTGGAACGCAATGTCCCAACTTTTTTTATTTCTTACCCCCAACTCCGTGTTTCACACGAAGTTGTTTTATTTCTTGTTCGTTAAGCTCTTCTTTCTTCTGCTTACCCGCTTCCCCTATTTCCTTGAGTTCATCATCAGAAAGTGTCTCGAATTCTTTCACTCTTTGCGTCAGTGCTTCAATTGTGTTTTTTGTTGGATCTTCAAGAACGTCTTCTAAGAGCGCTAAGAGTATCCAACCCATCCGTCGCCCTGGCTTCATACCAAGGTCATGAATGAGATAGTTACCGTCGATTTTCAACTGTGAAACAGATATTGGATCACGAAGTGCTTCTTCAATCATGGCGTGATACTTCCTCAACCGGTACGGCGCCTCAACTTTCTTCATGCCGACACGATCGCATTCGCGGATCTTCATTAAGTCCCAAATATAGTCGACTCCGACGTTCTGAATCATTCGTCTGACTGGTGAGAGTGTAATCACTTCGGTATCAGAGAAGAACATATGGTACCGGACAAGCTTGGTAACCAGTTCGCTTGTTTCACGTGGAAAGTGGAAGCGTTCCATAATTTTAGCCGTCATCCGAGCTCCGATGACTTCGTGACCATAGAAGGTGTATTTATCCTTGGTTTTATCGTATCGTCTGGTGCGAGGTTTTCCGATATCGTGAAACAAGGCAGCCAAACGAATATGGAGTGGCCATTCTTTTTCTTCAGCGTGGCCCAAAGCATGAAGCATATGCTCAAAGACGTCATAGATGTGAGCGCCTTTTTGTTCACATTTAATCCCCTCGCGGAGTTCAGGAATGAGATATTCCAGAAGTCCTGTTTGTTCCAAGAGGCCGATTGCCATAACGGGATCTGGGGACATGATCATCTTAATGAATTCGTCACGCTTCCGCTCCCATGAAACAGCTTCAATCAAAGCTTTATTGCGTGAAATGCTCTCAACTGTTTCATATGAAACAGAAAAGCCGAGTTCGGATGAAAATCTGACAGCGCGGAGCATACGAAGCGCATCTTCGGTGAAACGTTCATCCGGGTTCCCTACTGTTCTTAAGACCTTATCTTGAATATCTTGATGTCCTTTATAAAAATCCTTCACTTCTAATGTTTTTACATCAAGTGCCAGAGCGTTGACCGTAAAGTCACGTCTTTTAAGGTCATCCTCAAGGACATTACTAAAGGACACAGAATCCGGATGTCTTTTATCACTGTAACTACTCTCTGTCCTATAGGGAGTTATCTCGATAATCGGCTTATTCTCCCCCTCTCTGGTTTCCACATCGTCGCAAACAACACCAACTGTCCCAAAGTTATTCTCGTATACGGTATGTGGAAAAAGCTCTTGGATTTGGTCTGGAAGCGCATTAGTCGTCACATCCCAGTCTTTCGGGATTCTGTCTAAGAAGAGATCGCGAACACACCCACCAACAAGGTAAGCTTCAAAACCGCCCTGTGTCAGGATTTCAACAACCCGAACAACATAGTCTGGAATACTGTTTTTAAACATGCTTTCTTACTCCTGTATTGGCTGTGTAGTGTCTGTTGAAGCATGTGACTGTGACCTCCCTGTTTCCTCAGCTGAAAAAATAGTACTCGTCTTATTTGGCACTATAAAGAGTGCTACGAGATAGAATACAACTCCTGGAAAAAACCCGGTAATACAGGTCAAAAGGACAAAAACAATCCTCATAACCACTGGATCAATTTCAAGGTATTCAGCGATTCCACCCAAAATACCAGCTATGATCTTATTTTCTCTGCTTCTGTATAGTTTTTTCATACAATGAACTCTACGTTAAGCTATTATTTTGTGCGGGTAGGGAGAATCGAACTCCCGACTCATCCTTGGCAAGGACGTATTCTACCACTAAACCATACCCGCAAACTGCTAATCTAATAACTGCACTTATAGTATATCATCTTTATTTATTTTGCAATTTGTGTATACTTAAGGAAGCAAATTGCACCTTTCGAGAAATGGCAAATTGACTAGAGTACAGCGGTCTTCAATTCCGAAGACCTAATAGTAAAATCATAAGATCTTGAGCATCTTAAATATTGCACCTGTGGTGAAATGGATATCACAGCGGTCTTCGGAACCGTTATTCTGGGTT
>CAZEPT010000038.1:0-6419 GCA_964514225.1 uncultured Candidatus Saccharibacteria bacterium | reverse complement strand
AAGCCTCAGCTCGCCAAATGGGTCGAAAAGGAGAAATCTCGATCGTCATCGGGACCCATTCGCTGATCCAAAAGAGTATCTCATTCAAACACTTGGCCCTCGCTATCATCGATGAACAGCATCGCTTCGGATCAAACCAAAGAAAGGCGCTCGCCAAGAAAGACACGTTCATGCCTCACTTGCTCTCGATGACCGCAACCCCGATTCCCCGCACCCTTGCACTCACACTTTACGGCGGACTCGATCTCACTCTTTTGGACGAGCTTCCAAAAGGACGCAAGCACGTAGAGACGACAGTTATCCTCCCGCCCAAGCGCCAAGAAATGTACGACTTCATCAAAGAGAAAATTAAGGAAGGTCGCCAAGCCTACATCATCTGTCCGCGGATCGATGAAGCCGATGAGAGTAAAGCCGTCTTCGTTCAGTCTCGCTCCGTCACTCAGGAAGTAAAGAACCTGTCAGAGAAAATATTCCCTGACTTCACTATCGCTGGACTCCATTCGAAGATGACCAAGATTGAAAAAGAAAAAGTCATGGCATCCTTTGCCGAAGGCAAGACCGATATCTTAGTCGCAACGTCTGTGGTTGAAGTCGGAGTAAACGTTCCGAATGCAACCATCATCGTCATAGAAGGTGCCGAGCGTTTCGGCCTCTCTCAGCTTCACCAGCTCAGGGGTCGCGTTCAGCGTTCGAGCGTCCAGCCGTACTGTTTCCTCTTCTGTGAATCAAAAAGTGAGAAGACAACGACTCGGATGAAACACTTCAGCAGTGCCAAAAACGGCTTTGAACTCGCCGAGTTCGACCTCGAGACCCGAGGCCCCGGAGAACTGACGGGTATCAAGCAGTGGGGTGTCTCAGACATCGGGATGATGGCCATCAAAAATATCAAGCTCGTTGAAGCCGCTCAAAAAGAAGCGCAAGTCTTAATCCAAAGCGGATTCATTCCGACATACGACAAGAGTCATCACTTTGAATAAAAAATACCCATCGATTGATGGGTATTTTTTATTCGTAAAAAGTTTAGTGGATTGTTGTTGTTTCTTCCACTGTGTGGACAACAACATCACCCGGAGCAAGAGGCTTAGTCGCCTGAGCGAGCATGACCTTGTGATCTTCGAGCTCTTTATGAAGCTCTTGATTGCGACGGTGGAGTTTTGACTCAGCCATCATCCCTTTGATGAAAGACGGCATAGAAAACAAAAGACTGATAACGACACCTACTGCCATAGACAGTAAGACGATGAGCGCGACTGATCCTTCAAATCCCCATCCGAGGAACTGGACCATGACTGACATAGTGTTCTGGAGGGCGAAGATAACGACGACTGCTCCTAGTACTATTCCGATGATAAATGACATATGTATGATGCTCGTTGAGGTAATAAATCGAACCTATATAGAGTATACCAAGAAACGAGATATACGGGTGACAGTTATCCCACCCATGTTTTTTACTGAATCCTTACCCACCGAAAACTTCTGGCTGTTAGAAAACTTTGATCAAGAGGACATTCGCAAGCGCCATCAAAAACATAAGCAGAGCCGGCACCGTGCGAATGAACGGATCTTTCACTTTTATATGCATCGCAATTGCTCCGATCATGAGCATCGCTAAAAACGCAGAAGCTGGATAGACGAGAGCTGGAATCCAAAAGCCAATAATCATACAGAGCGTAATGAGTAGTTTTGCACTACCCACAACAAACATAAACCATATAGGCAACCCGTACACTCTAAATTCGTCAATCATGTTCGTAGCTTTACCACCACGATACTCTGTCGGCTTATGAACACGCACGAGCCACACATTAATAAGTCCGAGTGCAATTACTACTTGAAACGCATACACAATATAACTTTGAATTATTTCTGTCATATATTTAAGAATTATTTTTAATGTATATATTCTATCATAGAAATGATAGTCACAAGGATGAAAACAAGCTACTCAAGAGATAGTTATTCCCAAGTAAATCCTCTGCCGAAATGTCCCCACGTGCATGTTTCGGAGTATACGGCGTCATCGAGCTTCAAGTATTCGCGGATGCCTTGCGGACTGAGATCATAGCCTTCGATCTGTTTTTCGATGCCGTCTATCACAGCGACTGCCATGACCGGATCAGCCACCCCGATGGCATAGGCGAGCTTCGTGTGAACTTCGCGCGCCTGATGCTTTTGCAATAGTTCGACGGCGATTTTCCGCGCCATGTATGCGCCGGAGCGGTCCACTTTAGTGAAGTCTTTTCCGGAAAATGACCCTCCACCGATTGCCACTTCCGGCCCATAGTTATCGATGATGAGTTTTCTTCCGGAGAGCCCTGTGTCGGCGTCGAATCCGCCCTGGGTCCACTCGCCTGCAGGATTAATCAAATACGTTTCTGCCTCGATGATGCTTTTGACCAGTTCAAGAAGCTCATCGTTTTTACTATTTTGAAAACTCGCGACGACCGTCGTCACTTTCCCATCTTTAATAGTGACTTGGGTCTTCCCGTCATACGGGTAGACGTCAAATAATTTCTGACAAAGGTTGCGAGCGAGGACATATTCAAGTGGTAATAATTCTTTTGTTTCGCTCGTCGCATAGCCTTTCATGATTCCTTGATCTCCCGCTCCGCCCGTATCAACCCCCTGGGCGATTTCTCTACTCTGAATAACAATGCTGACCCTCACTTCATATTCTTCTCCGACGATAGTCTTTACCACTGAGGCGATGTCAGGCTGTGTCGATGAGGTCACTTCGCCATTTATGACGATGAGATTATGCCCGCCCATTACTTCTATCGCCACCCTGCTCTTCTTGTCTTCTCTCACATACGCATCCAAAATAGAGTCTGCGATGAAGTCGCATATCTTATCTGGGTGCTTCGGAGAGACGAATTCTGCTGTATTTTCCATACTATACTTTGGCCAAACACTCGAAAGTGTCTTAGGCTTAAATTTAAAATTCCTCATAATGAGGAAAGATAGATGACGAATCTTATCTTCCCAACAGCGCTTGCGCGCTCTTTGGCTGGATGGAGCACCTTCTCATGTCTGAGGGTTGCCGATGGGTCTACGAGCCAGTTGCTCTCACCATTCTCTTGATAAATATTCAGTTGTATATGAATTATATCACTTTTTGAAAAACAAATAAATGTTCGTGCATAATAAGTAAAGGATGAAGGGTCGGACCCCTAAATTCGGACCCTTAAATTTTCTCCTTCATCAATTTATCAGTTTCAAACAATACCTTAATAATTTTCTGATAATGTTCGATTTCATCACTAGTTAAATTTCTTCCCTTTCTATCTTTCAAATATTTTTGTGCCGTCTGGTATCCGCCTATATAAAAATTCCAGGAAACTTCGGGAACATTACCAAAATATTGCGTATCATTTATATACACATTACCATTTTCGAATTTTACCTTTTCAACAACATCACTCCCTGATTCAGGATAGGTGGTTATTAAATTCTCGCATTCAGGATCAGTCATTAAATGAAGTCCTCTCAATTTTGTGCCCAATTTTACCAATCTATCAAATTCCTTTTTATCAATTGGATATGGAACACGAGGAAAATCTATTTTTAAAAATTCTTTGTACGTTTCCCGATATTTAGGCGAATGCAAAATTGCATAAATATAATCCAAAATATTTTCAGGCATAGTTTCCCCTACTACTTCATTTATTTTATCCCAAATTTCTTTATCTAAGTTTGGAACTTTTTCTCCTTGTTCTGTATACAAGTAAAGAGGGCATACAATCTCACCTCCTCTTCTGAAGTAATTTAAATCAACAGGATTTTTTGAAATTGAAATTGTGTCAAAATAATTAGGATTAGCTGCTTGACCTTGCCTACTAAAAAGAATTGCGTAATTGTCTTCTCGGGCAAGATGTGTCATTACCTGTGTGCGCGGTCTCCATACAATATTATTGTCTAAAGATGTGTATTTAAAATCAAATGGCCTGTATGTGTATTTAATAAAAGAATCACTCAAGTTTTTAATTTTCTTATCTTTTTTATTTTTAATTATCCACCCAGCATAATTTTTTCCAAGATCATATTTTGTTTTTAATTCATTCTCAGAAATATCATTTTGTAAAAATTCCTCAACTCGTTTACTCAAAACATCCTTATTCTCATCAATAATAAAACTATCTCCTAACGTGAAAATTCCAGTTGTATTCTTAGGAAATAATTCTGCAACGGAAAAACCTTTTTTATACTCAAATTTTCCAGCACCTTCTAGCGTCCATAAATCTGTATTCTCTGGTAATTTTACCCACTTTAAACTATCAATGAAAGCATTTTCTATTTTTTCAAATTTATCTCTGCGAACACCGTAAAAATCAGTTTTATAGACTTGGGCTAGTTCTTTATTTTTTATTTCAGATTTTTTAACTCCTAAAATTATAGAGACTCCTGTTTTAATATCAAAAACATTTTCATCTTTACTACCATCAGGACTTGTCTCTTTTTTAGTACTATTACCATGTAAATCTAAAACATAAATCTTGTCAAAAGTGTTTCGCAAATGCCAACGCATACCACGAAATGTTGGGTTATCTATGTAACCATGGGCGGTAATCATTCCTACTATACCCTCACCATTTTTCTCAACCAAACTTTCGGCAAAGCGAATAAATTTAACATAGTCATCATCGAGCCAGTTTTTCTTTTCTTGTAATTTTTGTTTACCACCAATTTCAACCTTATAATCATTATTTTCTGTGTACTGTTTATTCATTGAGATACCTGAATATGGAGGATTACCAATTACACACATTATTGGATATTCAGATTTTATACGAGAGGCACTTTTGCTTTCTTCAGCAATAGTATCCATCAAGCCAAATAATGTGCCTTGATTAGCGTAATCTACCGGAGCCTCAAGTGTATTTGTAAGGTACACACCCAAACGAGTTTTTAAATCGCCTGCTTTTGTGTCGTGCAGTGTCATACCCAATTTCAAATGAGCAATCGTGTATGACGCCATCATTAACTCAAATCCATGCAGGCGTGGCAACAGGTCGTTTTCTGCATATGCAGCCCAACGGCCTTCTTGTCCAGCAAAACTAGAATGAATGTTATGTATGACTTCGTTAAGAAATGTACCTGTACCCGTGGCGACATCAAGAACTTGGACTTTGTGGTATTCTTTTTGCACCTTTTTCTGTTTGCCGGTTTTATGATCGGTTTCTAATTTCTCTACTTGAATTTTAGTAGTATCGGCAAGGCCACGAGCAAGACCAAACTCACTTTTTAAAATACTATCTACTGCACGCACGATAAATTGCACAATAGGCTTGGGGGTATAGAACACACCCATTTCCATTTTCTTTTTGGCATCATATTCACGCAAAAAATCTTCGTAAAAATGAATAATTGGGTCTTTGTTATCTTTTTCTTTACCATAAAAATCAGTTAACAATTTCTCAACATCAGCGTGCTGAAAAACTTCGCACAGTTCATCTACAATATAACGAAGTCTATCAGGGAAAGTATTACCGGCAATATGATCAAAAAACGATCGCAAAAATGGATTTGTTTTTGGAACTAATTCGCGAGCCTCAGCACGAGAGAAACTTTCGGCAGAGGTATCATTGTATCGAGCCGCGAATAACCCATACACAAGAGTTTGGGCATACATATCGGCAAAAGTTTCGTTATCAAGACTAGATACTAGGCTCTCTTTTACAACATCAAGCATTTTTACCAAATCAGCATATCTGTCAGTACCACTGGCAAGCATTTCGCGAACATTGTCGCGAATACGCATAGCCTTACCACCCATAATTTTTGCTAATTGTTTACCGCTTTTGATTGGTTCTTTGTGAGATGAAGCAAAGTCGATTAAAGTTTTTGAAAGTAGTGAGAAATTTTCTGAAATTTCATTTACAATTCTGGAATTTATATCAAAAGTAGCTATTGATACAGGCTCACCATATCTTACACCATTACGATAAAAACGAAATTCTACATAGTCTGTAAGTACAAGATTGTCATAACCAAAGTACCTATCCATTTGGTTAGATTTTTCAATTTTATCAAGACTTACACCGATATCTTTTGCTTCAATATATAAAATTGGTACTGCATTTTTAGAAATTACAAAATCTGGCTTATTCCCATTATCACTTGTGGAATCATGATTAATTTGGGTAATTTTACCATCAGCTTGAAAAATCTCTTTGAGTAAATTCTCAAAATCTGCACGATATATCATTTCTCTTCCATTAGCTACATCATTACGAGCAAATTTCTGAGCGATATTTTTTAGATATTCTTCCATTATATAAATATTCTACCACAAAATTAACCCCTCTGAAAAGGTGTAAGAAACCCGGAGAGGAGCCGTCATTATAAGTGTATATACGGCGACTCAACTTTTGATTGATAGCCCATACAGAAAAGAGCCTTCTTTTGAAAGGCTCTTT
>CAZEPT010000037.1:0-6653 GCA_964514225.1 uncultured Candidatus Saccharibacteria bacterium | reverse complement strand
ACCAGGTGGTTAAATTCACCAAACAGTAACTAATTTCAACCCTAACTCAACCTAGGGAGAGCGCTTCATCACGGAGCGCTCTTTTTTATTTACCCTGTCACTCGCGAGCGACGGGGTAAATTTGCATTTTCTGGGTAAATCTAGTATAGTATCTCTATTAGTAGTTGGATTTTAGAGTAACCCTTATGGTTGGCCCGCATGGCAGAAATAAGAAGCTAAAATTTATTATCCCGCTCTAGAAGCGGTTTTTTTTATGACAGATATAAAAAGTTTATACGAAAAAGGAATGGCGCCACTCCAAGTAGAAATGCTTGTTGAAGGGCCAGTAATTGAAATCAAAAAGTCAGCGATCTACATCGATCTCAGACCTTTCCGAACAGGTATCATCTTTGGACGTGAGTTCATGAATACTCGAGACATCATCAAGAAGATGAACATCGGGGATATCGTGAAAGCAAAGATCGTCGCAGTTGAAAACGAAGATGGCTATGTTGAGCTCTCTCTTAAAGAAGCAAAACAAGCGCTCATCTGGAGTGACGCTGAGAAATACATGAAAGCAAAGACACTCCTCGATATCGTTATCAAGGATGCGAACAAAGGAGGACTCATTATTGATTGGCAAGGTATCGTTGGATTCCTTCCTGCATCACAATTGAGCACTGAGAACTACCCACGAGTTGAAGATTCTGACAAGGAAAAAATCTTGAAAGAACTCCGAAAGCTTATCGGTAAGAAAATTTCAGCACAAATCATTACAGCAATACCAAAAGAAGGAAAACTCATCTTCTCTGAAAAGACAAACGACTCTCAAGAAAAAAATGGTTTGATCGAAAAGTATCATCTCGGTGATGAAGTACAAACGTCAGTCTCAGGACTCGTTGACTTCGGAATCTTCCTCAAGCTCGAAGAAGGATTAGAAGGGCTCGTCCACATTTCTGAAATCGACTGGGGCCTCGTTGAAGACTTGAAACAAATGTTTAAAGTTGGAGATCCGATCAAAGCGAAAATCATTGAGATCAAAGAAGGAAAGATTTCTCTTTCTATCAAAGCACTCAAAGATAATCCATGGAAGGAATTTGAAGCGAAGCTCAAGAAAGGAGATATCATCAAAGGTGTTGTCATTAAGTACAACAAGCATGGTGCCCTCGTTTCTATCAAAGAAGGTGTTGCAGGACTTGTCCATAATTCCCTCTTTGCTTCAGAAGCAAAACTCCGTGAGAAATTGGAACTCGGTAAGAGCTACAACTTCCAAGTAACACTCTTCGAACCAAAAGAACAAAGAATGACGCTTGCCTATCTTGAAGAAACAAAATAAAAGATACAGCATATAAAAAACACAGGATCTATCCTGTGTTTTTTATATTGAAGTTTTTTATAAAAAGTACATGTACACGTATGGTGCAAGTTTAGGGATGAAAATAATACACGCTGCAGAGAGTGCAACAAGGGTCGCAATAAGGACTGCGCCTGCGGCGACATCTTTCGTGTCTTTCGCATACGGATGATACTCAGGTGATGTGAGGTCGATATCGATCTCAAAAGCGGTATTAATAGTTTCAAGCGCGATGACCAAACCAGAAGTCATTATCAAGATAAGCCATTCAACGGTCGAAATTTTAAGCCACAAACCCACCCAAACAACTATATTAAATATAAAGAGTTGAATACGGGCATTTGGTTGAGTTTTAAAAACGATTCCTATTCCTCTCCAGGCGTGAGCAAAACTTTGTCTGCGAGTCCTGAGGATTGTTTCGACATCTTTTTTATTTTCTCTGATACGAGATTGCATGTACTCTATTCTACCACACGATAACTACAAATATGCAACTTATTTTTGATTAAACTGTGTCATGGTCTTAGCTAGTCCATCATGTTCGATACTTTCAAGGATACTCACCACTTTATGAGAAATAGTCTGCAACTCTTCCTGCTCATCTTTCCTAAAATCTTTCAGAACAAAATCTGCTCGGTCAACTCCGACAAGTGGAACCAGTGTCGGCACATCAACTTCTGGAATATACGAATGAATCCCAATGCGCACACGTATCCATGATTCATCTTTTAAAACACCTGCAATTGATTTGATGCCGTTGTGCCCACCATCTCCTTTCTCGCAGGCCAACCGAACAGTACCAAACGGAAACGCTAAGTCGTCATACACAACAACAATATCAGTACTCTTTACGTCTTTTTTTATAAGTTTTGAGACGACATCACCTGAGAGATTCATAAACGTCTGAGGCTTCACAAGTGTGCACTGTGCGCCACCTATGGTTCCAGTTGAAATCAGAGCATTAAGATATTTATTTTTCTCCCAGAGTGTAAAATCACCTCCAAGTTGAATGTGAGACAAGATCAAAAAACCAACGTTATGTCTTGTGTTCGTATAGTCGTCACCTGGGTTGCCGAGGCCGATAATCCATTTCATACAAAAAGTATATAAGGAAAGAATAAAAAAGTAAATGAAAATAAAAAAACTTTTGTGTCAACAAGCACCCTATAGTATACTAGGCCCATATGGATTATTTAAAAGATAGACTCGCAGTCAAATTACCAGCAAACTTTCAATCAGTTGATCCTGAAACACAAAAGAAACAGGTCAATTCATGGTGGGAACTCATTAAATTTGCAGCGATCACTTTTCTGATTATCTTCCCTATTCGAATGTACGTCATCCAACCTTTTATTGTCTCAGGCGAATCCATGGTTCCAACTTTTCATGATCACGATTATTTAATCGTTGATGAATTAAGTTACAGATTCCACCCTCCAGCGCGTGGAGATGTTATCGTCTTTAAACCACCGAACCAACCGAAAGGAGTTTTCTACATCAAACGTGTTATTGGCCTACCGGGAGAAACAGTTATTATGAAAGGATCAAAAATAACCATCATAAATGCTGACCATCCAGAGGGTATGACTTTAAGTGAACCCTATCTCCAAAACATCACGACTGAAAACATGACATATAAAATAGAAAAAGATGAACTCTTCGTATTAGGAGACAATCGACCCCGCAGTTCAGACTCACGTGTCTGGGGTAAACTTCCAGTTGAAAACGTAACTGGACGAGCACTCGTCCGTCTCTACCCTTTCAGGTCCATCGATTACCTCCCAGGAGCGCATCAAGTCTACACCAACAGCGCAAACACTGTTGCATTACAAACTAAATAATCTAGATTCTCCATGAGTACTCCAATCAAAAAAACAACATCAAGAAAAGAACCTATCGTTAGTGTCAAAGGGATGCGCGATATCATTGATACTGAATACTACACGTACCAAGGATTTTTTGAAAAAGCACAAGAAGTAGCTATATATTACGGATTTAAGCCTATCGAAACACCTATTCTCGAGCAAGAAGAACTCTTTACGACATCTCTCGGCGCTGGCACTGACGCAATCGATAAAGAAATGTATTCTCTTAAAACTAAAGGTGGAGACAAACTCGCACTTCGACCTGAAGCGACAGCAAGTGTCGTTCGTTCATATATAGAAAATGGGATGCAAAATCTTCCACAACCGGTCATGCACTACTACTATGGCCCGATGTTCCGCCACGACAAACCTCAGCGTGGACGATATCGTCAGTTCTATCAATTTGGACTTGAAGCACTCGGTTCTGAAAAAAGTATCATCGACGCCCTCCTCATCAAGACAACCATTACGATTTTAGAAGAAGCTGGTGCGCAAAATTTGACCGTTGACATTAACTCCATGGGAGACAAAGAATCAAGGGTTTCGTACACTAAGGAGCTTGTCAGCTACTATAAAAAACATCTCAGTGCTCTTCCTCCAGTTGATCGTGAACGACTTAAAATCAATCCACTTCGAATACTTGACTCAAAAGACCCAAAAACCATCGAAATAAACCAAGATGCACCTGATGCAGTGAGCTCTCTCTCGCCCGGAGCTCGCAAGCACTTCAAAGAAGTACTCGGCTATTTAGACGAAATGGGAATCAACTATCAGATCAATAAAAACCTCGTTCGAGGACTCTCTTATTATACCCACACAATTTTTGAGATCATTGAAGAGAATCCTGAAGACGGAACACCACTGACTATTGCCGGTGGTGGACGGTATGACAATTTGGCTCGACAGATCGGATCAAAAAAAGATCTTCCAGCGATGGGAGTGGCTATTGGTGTCGATCGTGTCGTTGAATCAAAATGGTACAAGAAGCTTGCTCCAAGAATTCTCAAAAAACCAAAATTCTATTTCATTCAGATTGGACTTGATGCAAAATTAAAGAGTCTTAACGTCATTGAAATATTACGCAAAGCGCACATCCCAATCATGCAATCCCTCTCTAAAGACACACTTTCTCAACAGCTCGGCATGGCAGAGAAATCAGGTGCACCGTACGCACTCATTTTCGGTCAAAAAGAAGCTCTTGAAGGATCAGTTATTGTCAGAAATATGACACTCCACGCTCAAGACACTATTAAACTTGATAAACTTCTTGATTATATAAAAGAAATGAAGTAAGTGTATGGTACAAATTATTCAAGAGGGACATAAAACCCTTCGACTCAAAGCGAAGAGAGTACTCATTAAAGATATTCCCTCAAAAGAAATTCAAACAATCATCACAAAGATGAAAAAGGCGCTACACTCTCAAGACGATGGTGTTGCTATTGCTGCACCTCAAATTGGAGAGAGTGTTCGTATTTTTGTCGTTTCTGGAAAAATATTTGATCCAACATTTATTCGAGGAAAAGATATTTCAAAAGATGTTATCTCTATTCAACCAGACCTCGTGTTCATTAATCCTGAATTTGTTAAGCTCTCTAAAAAAACAGTGTGGATGAAAGAAGGGTGTCTCTCAGTTCGTCCACTCTATGGTGAGGTAAAACGGTCACTCAACGCTACAGTCAAAGCATATAACGAAAAAGGAGAACATTTTGAGCGCGGTGCAGGTGGTCTCTTAGCTCATATCTACCAGCATGAGATTGATCACTTAGACGGAATTCTCTTCATCGACAAAGCTCGTGATGTCCACGAAAGCAGTCCTGAAAAAGAGTACTAGTATGAGGATCGCTTTTTTTGGAACGCCGGATTTTGTCACCCAATTTTTAGATACACTTACGGAGCATTCTTACACACCGGGACTCATCATCACCGGCCCTGACGTCCCTGTGGGGCGAAAACTCACTATGACTTCACCCGCCCCTAAAGAGTGGGCGAAAGAGAAAGGAATCCCCTATTTACAACCAGAAAAAATAACAGATGACTTTATTGAATCACTCAAGAAAGAAAACTTCGATCTTTTTGTTGTGGTAGCATATGGCAAAATACTCCCTGAAGCACTCATTACTCTCCCTCGATTAGGAACGATCAATGTTCACTATTCTCTCTTACCGAAATACCGAGGAGCAACACCAGTTGAGAGCGCTATCCTCGCGGGTGACACCGAGACAGGAATCTCTATTCAGCAGATGGTCTACGAGCTCGATGCAGGAGCAGTACTTACTGAAAAAAAAGTTCCTATTGGTAGAGAAGAAACACACATAGATCTTCGAAATAAACTCAACCAAGAAGCGTTACCCTTGCTTGTAGAAACAGTTCAATCACTTGAAGTTGGAACCGCTCGACCAGTTGCTCAAGATGAAAGCAAAAAAAGTATTTGTAAAAAAATAAAAAAGGAACATGGACTAGTAGATCTCACTGAGCAAGGAGAGATCCTCTATAGAAAATACCGCGCATACTTCGGATGGCCGGGAATATTCTTTTTTGATACAAAGCAGGATAGACAGATGCGAATAAAGATAGGTACTGCTCATATGGAGGATGAAAAATTTGTCATCGATACAGTCATTCCAGAAGGCAAAAATCAAATGAAGTACAGCGATTATCTTAATTGGAAATAATAAAAAGTGGGATGGCCAAAGCCATCCCACTTTTTATTATTTAACTTCTATTTACCAAAGCGAAGGATGTTTTTTATCTTCTGAGCACCACGTTTGAAAAGAGTGGACGCTTTCCCTTTTGAACCCTCAAGCTGTGAAGAAACTTCATAAGAGAGATGGTCAATTGCTTCATAGATATCTGATTTTCGAGAACGGGCAAAGATATTTTTGGTAGGAGTTCTAAATCGTGCTTCAGCAAAATAAATCTCGCCGTTCTTGTGATGATTCGTCGACTTTGCTAACTCAATATGTATTTGCTTTTCCAAAATATCATATTTACTAAAGAGTGATGTCATTCTTTTTTCGACATAAGATGACAGAGCATCCGTCATTTCGATTCCAGTGCCTTTATATATAAATTGATTCATATATGTACCTCGCTTAAACTATGTGAGCTGGACAATGACCAGTTGTCCAGCAATAAGTGCTCGAGAAAAGTGGCGCCTACACGGCCATTTCCCCTTTCTTATTTGGCGGGTGGTTTTTTCATAGTTACTATGAAAAACACAGGAGAGGCTTGTTCTACATATTCTTTCGCACTCTTTTGTATAAAGTGAATATGTATCATATGTATTAAGTATAACACTTCTTCGACAAAGAAAAGTTCACCTGGCACACTTTACAATAACGCTAAAAATATGATAGTATCAAAGGGTAGATTACATTCCTCTGTAGCTCAATGGTAGAGCAAACGACTGTTAATCGTTAGGTTATAGGTTCGAATCCTATCGGAGGAGCTCG
>CAZEPT010000036.1:0-6790 GCA_964514225.1 uncultured Candidatus Saccharibacteria bacterium | reverse complement strand
TCTATCTTTCGAGTAAAACAGGTTCGCCCCTCTTGGTGATCCCAGTTTTGATTCTGAGCACCTGGATATCCTGGTCGAGTGCTCATTTCTGAAGTTACTGCTTTGTCATACATCGGCATCGGATATGACCCGCCACTCTCTTGCCAACCTTCTGGAATCGGTTTACTGAATGTGGCACAGAGTTCGAATTCCATATCGCCTGTTTTTTTATATTCATAATTTTGGCCTTTTTGGAATTCCGGATCCTTTGGGATGACTTGCCAATTGTTTAATGGATCAAGCATCACTTCTAACGTTTCAGGAAGTTTCTCTTTCTGTTGCCAAAAAGTGATTACTTGGCTCTGGATATTTTGCAAATCTTCCATTCTTTTTTGGTCAAAGCGGAGAGCGCGTTGGTGAGCAGGAGAACCAATAACAGTAAAACTATAGACAACACCAGTTACAACGATAAGTGTCGCAATGACTGGAAACAACGGATTGAGTTTAAACTTTTTAGAGAGATCAACTCGTAACTCCTGGAAATAGTACAAGAAAAATGTAAGTGAAATAAGGAGAATACTTCCGACTTTAAGCAAGAACCGTGTCGTAAGCTCGCCTGACACAAAATATTTTAAAAGGACCACTAAATCAATCGCCATAACAAGTACTATCAAAAATAGCACTAAGTACAGCGCCCACTTACGAAGCACTCCATTATACGAAGTTAATTTCGCACGTGATTCCTTTGCCCAAAAATGAGCTAACGTTATATAGAGTGGAAAAAATATGATCACAGTCGCAATTGTTGTCCTAATGCCATCATACATTCCTGAATTATAGCCATACTGATAGGTTGCATTTAATGCATCAGGGAAAGCCATATCGAGCGTTCCGAACACCAAATTAATAAACGCAATAGACACAGTCAAAAGAGCAATGAGCATCCCGAGCGTCAAAAAGAAATACTGCGGCGTGATACGTGATGGAGATGTGTGTTCTGTGGTCATAGATAAATAATGTGATTAATGATATTATGGGTACATTATACGCAATAAATTCTCCTTTTCAAAGTTATGTTAAAACAAATGACAAAAAGAAAATTGACTGATCTTGAACAATTCTCAATTAGCGCCACTAAATGGATCGGTTCTACTCAATCTCTTGTGGTACACACTATTCTTTTTGTTCTTGCATTTGCTTTAGTCCTTTTAGGTGTTTCATTTGAAAAAGTACTCTTAGTACTCACGACGATCGTATCTCTTGAAGCTATCTATCTTTCGATCTTCATCCAGATGTCAGTAAATCGAACGACACGAAGACTTCATGTCGTGTCCAAAAACATCGAAGAAATTCAGCAAGATGTCGAGGAGATTTCGGAAGATGTTGAAGAGATTCAAAAAGACGTTGAAGAGATTTCGGAAGATGTTGAGGGTATTGAAAAAGACGTCGACGAGCTCCAAAAAGACGTTGAAGAGATTTCGGAAGATGTTGAGGAATTGAGTGAAGATGAGGAAGAGGAAGAAAAAAAAGAAGCACAAGAACGAAAAGATGATCTGGCTCGACTCAACCGCATCGAAGAAACGCTCGAAAGTCTTTTAGGGGAAATCAAAACTCAGAAAGAAACATCAAACAAAAAATCTACATCAATGAAAGAAAAAAAATAATCCAGCATACTAAAAACAGCGAGCACACGCTCGCTGTTTTTAGTATAGAATTTAATTGAGAACTCCAGCAAACTCATCTCTTGATGCATCCACAATACGATCACGATATGACGGATGTGTAGGTGCAAGTACTTTAAGTGTCTCGGCAGAAAATGGATCATAACTCTCTCCATCAATCGTCATTTTAATGTAAAACTCCGCCACCCCTAGATTAATGAGGTCTTTCGTATCAAAAACTGGTGCAAATTCTGGCTTAAATTTAAGAGCGTCATCTCCCCCCAAACGAAATGCGATAATTGAGCCTACATGATTTAACACAGCTTGCTGCACTTTAGGCACAAGTTGTGCGATGTATTGATGAGCAAGCGTCAGCGAAATTCCATATTTTTTAGATTCCAATAACATGTTTTCAAAAGTATCGGTCACGACATTTTGAAATTCATCCATATATAAATAAAAATCTTGACGAAGAGTTTTATCTAAATCTGCACGAGCCATGCCGGCTTGTTTCAGTTTAAGTAAAAAGAGTGCACCAAAAAATGATGCTTTCTCATCTCCTATTTTACCTTTGGCGAGATTTACCAGGATAATCTTTTGATTATTCATTAATTTTTCTAAATCTATCTTATTCTGTGATTGTCCAAAAATACCACGAAGCATCGGATCTGAAACAAACTGCCCAAGTTTACCCACCAAAGGAATGATAGCGTCTGAATCAAATTTTTGAGTCCACTCATTAAATTCGTGCATCCAAAAACGTTTAACCATATCATCTGTGATCTGTTCAATAACTTTTTGTCGATATGAGTTCTCTGTTAACATTAAAATCATTCCCTCCATTGTTGCTTCTGGGTAATCCAAAAGAGCAAGTATCGTAAAACGAAAAACATGCTCAAGCCGCGGCGACCAAGTACTCCCAAACTGCTTCTGTAATATCTCAACCAAACCTTGAGTAAACTGATGTTTAAAAGTTGGCTTGATACCCAAGAGTGGATTAAACGCCACAGGAAAATTAATATCACCTGGATCGATAATACATACATCATTAATTCTATTTTCTGGAATAAAATCTAAAATACTCTCAATAAGTTCTCCATGAGGGTCGACAACGCAAACACCGTATCCATACGCAATATCTTGACGAACCATGAGTTCTTGGAGCTTTGACTTTCCAATACCGGATTTCCCGATGATATAGAGATGACGCTTCCTGTCTTCACGCTTAATACCAAATATATACCGCTTCTCTTCAAGTGCAGCGACGTAGTTTGTCCGACCGATAAAAGAAACATCTTCCGGTTTAATTTTTCCATATTCCGGAAGTTCCGGTGGAGGTGGAGCGTATTTAATTAATTGAATCTTGCCGGCTTTTGCCATATATGAAAAGTATACCATACAAGTTTTTAGTCGGTATTTTTTATTTTGAGTAAAAATACAAAACTTGCTTTTTTTATAATATGTAGTATGATTATTTTAAATCAAAACTCTTTCATTATGAATAAAACGTACTTTAACTTTCTCCATCTGTTCCTCGTAGGGCTCTGCCTTATGATTTATACTCTCGAACCTTCACCTGCTACATGGAAGGCAGGCAATATATTCCTCTACATAGTAGCTCTGTGTATATACGTTCCAATTACATTTTTTCCAAGCACAGTTGATGAATATCAATTACCGATCAAACTAGGCCTGCCTTTGAGCACTGGATTAGCCCTGGTATGCACCCTCCAACACTTGACCATGGAGACTATTAAAACTCCACAACAGATGCATGTAAGTATTTTTACGACAATCATGATGTTTGTTGTCTTCGGACTTATATCAAATATGTATGGTAAAAAAATTCACAATGTTTAAATCAATTCAAAAAAGAGCAGTTCTCGGACTGCTCTTTTTTCATTTCATATGTATACTTTTTAATTTATCATTCTTTAGTATCCCATCTTCTCTGCAATACGTTCAAGTGCGACTATAAATGCACTTCTTCTTAAATCTGTTCGGAGGATTTTTGCTTTTTCATACACAACAAGCGTTTCAGTATCCAAAATAGATTTGAGTTTTTGATTCACTTCTGATTCACTCCAGTGCTCTCCTTTAAGGTTTTGTTCCCATTCAAAGGTAGAGACAGTCACACCTCCGGAGTTCGCTAAAATATCAGGCACGACAGGAATACCTCGTTTGAAAAGAATTTCATCCGCTTCAGGAGTAATCGGTCCATTGGCGAGCTCCAGAATAAATTTTGCTTTGATGATACTTACGTTTACGTCGGTGATTTGATTTTCAAGTGCAGCCGGAATCAATACGTCACAAGGAAGAACCAAAAGTTCAGCATTAGTGATTGTCTGTGATCCTGGAAATCCGACAATCGTCTTATTCGCTTCTTTAAATTCGTTCAGTGCTTTAATAGAAAAACCTTCAGGATTATAGATCGCTCCTTTTGAGTCAGAGACAGCCACCACCTTATGTCCATGTGCTTCAAATATTTCAGCGGCGTTACCTCCAACATTTCCAAATCCCTGAATTACCACAGTGCACGATTCTGGAAGCCCGTGCAAAACACGAAGCGCATCAAAGACATAAAATCCACCGAGACCAGTCGCAGCTCCCCGCCCCTCTGATCCTCCAGCGTGAAGTGGTTTTCCAGTGAAAGTAGCCTTTCTCATATCCCCCGTCAATTTTTCATATTCATCAGTCATCCATTCCATAATTTGAGGTGTTGTATTCACATCAGGCGCTGGTACATCTTTCTCTGGACCAAGAATTGGTATCATCCCTCTTACCCATCCGCGAGAAAGTGCTTCGAGTTCTGTCTTTGAGAGTTCTTTCGGGTTCACCGTCACACCACCCTTTCCTCCACCCATCGGAATGTTTGCGACCGCACACTTGAGTGTCATCCAAAACGCGAGTGCATTCACTTCATGTGTGTCAGTATCTTGGTGGAAACGGATTCCGCCTTTGAACGGACCGCGGGCATTGTTATGCTCGACACGATAGCCTTCAAATATCTTGAGTTCCCCGCTATCCATTTTTACAGGGATACAGATACGAACTTCTCGGGTCGGGTGAGATATCTCATCGATAAAATCTTTTGGGAATTCTTTCACGGCATTAGCTCGACTCAATTGCATAAGTGCATTTTCAAATGGATTGTTCATGGACATATATATTTATGACTAATAAGTATTTTTAAGTATAACTCCCTACCTATTTTTTGCAAAAAATAGGTAGGGAGTTATACTATCTCTTCTCTTAAACGATGACTTATGAGAGGTGGATAAGTATCGTTGACGGAAGGAACGGAGGGGAGTACAGTTAGCCTAAAGAAACCATATTTTTTACATTCTAAATAAACAGACCATGAACCTTTTAATCAGTAAAACCACAACTGATGACTCAGAGAGCATCAGTGCATTTTTGTTTTTAATTGCTATTATTACAATCGGCTATGGGATTGTAATAATAATTAAAATTGCCATAACTCAATACAAAAAGGGACAAAACACTACGGCAGCCAAATCACGTCACCAGTTACAAAAAGAAATCTCAGACGCCTTGAGATCAGAAAGGAACATCAACAACCCAAAATATTTTGGAGGTGTTGAACTCCGGACACCGACTCGTGTTGGTTAAAAAATTGGGGAAAAAATTCATTTAGTTTTAATGTAAATAAATTAAATTTAGTTTTTTATATACACCCCATTTAAAAAGACGCTTGCCTCAAGCGTCTTTTTTATTACACATTTTTATTATTCTAAGCTCTTGTATGCTACAGTAAACCAATATGACATGGATTTCAATAGTTATGGTTGTGATCGGATTAATCATCTTTGAGACAATCTCCTCAATCGACAATGCAATTATCAACGCCGAAGTAGTCGGTACAATGAAGCCCAAAGCTCGAAAGTGGTTTTTGACCTGGGGTATTCTCTTTGCTGTCGTTATTGTCCGCGGAGTTTTACCATGGATGATCGTCTACTTTATGAATATGAATCTCGGTCTCATCGGCTCGTTTACTGCCACATTCTCAAATGATCCGAGTGTCAAAGAATCCATCGAACGTTCAGCACCGATCCTCATGACCGGAGGTGGAATCTTCTTAGTATTTCTATTCCTCCACTGGATATTTTTGGAGGACAAGCACTTCGGCCTCAAACGTACAGAAAAATTTTTCCTCAAGAACGGCGTCTGGTTCTATGCATCAGTGTCTATTCTCCTCTCGTACGTTGTCTGGAAAGCCCTCAAGATAAATGATGCAATCGCTTTTGCCGCAGTCGTCGGTTCTACTGCCTTTTTCATCACTCATGGTTTCAAACAAAATGCAGAACACGCTGAAAAAGCTCTCCTCTCAAACGCAAGCAACATGTCCGACGTCAGTAAGATTCTCTACTTAGAAGTCATCGATACGACATTCTCGATCGATGGCGTTTTAGGAGCATTCGCGTTTACATTCTCTGTCCCCCTCATTTTAATCGGAAACGGAATCGGTGCAATTGTTGTCCGTCAGCTGACCGTCGGAAATATCGACCGGATTAAAAAATATGTCTTCCTCAAAAATGGTGCTATGTACTCGATCCTCGTCCTAGGTTCGGTTATGCTTCTCCACGGTTTTGGTGTCCATATCCCTGAATGGGTCTCCCCTGTTTCAACTGTCGGGATTATTGTGTATTTCTTCTGGAAATCAAAAGTACACATTAAAAATCTCAAAGATGACTTTAGTAGTACGAACCAACCTGTAATCCACAGCGCCTAAATTTCCATTGTGGGCGGACATAGTATACTGAACCCATGTTAGAAGTTGGAACACAAGCTCCGGATTTTAAGCTTCCGGACCATATGGGCGACATACACAACTTATCCCAGTATGAAGGTCAGTGGGTCTTGCTCTACTTCTACCCCAAAGACGATACGCCAGGGTGCACTAAAGAAGCCTGTGCGCTCCGTGACCAAGCTTTAGCGTATGAAGAGAATGATATTGTCGTCTTAGGTGTTTCAAAAGACTCTGAGCTATCTCACGAGAAATTCATCTCAAAGTACAAACTTCCCTTCACTCTCCTCTCAGACACAGAAAAGAAAGTCATGAGAATGTACGATACCGAAACTGATACAGGCGGAACGAAACGTATCTCGTACCTGATCAACCCTGAAGG
>CAZEPT010000035.1:0-7921 GCA_964514225.1 uncultured Candidatus Saccharibacteria bacterium | reverse complement strand
CCTTATTTTTCTTTATTATTTTTCTGTTTAGTTGTATTATTAAAGTAATGAAACGATGGTCTGCATTTGTGCTTTTCTCCATCATGGCGCTTTCGAGTGTTATGCCTCTTTGGGGTATACATCAAGCACAAGCGCAGAATCCAAAAAATCCACCGCCTGGGGAAAGTGTTGACATGTCTGAGATTTTTAAAGACCGACTCAATGAAACAAACAATGGTGACTTCTGGTTGGGTCCAAATTCTGGAAAAATCAGCACTATCGATTCTTACAAAACTACTGCGAAATTATCAGCTCAATTATCACTCGATGAAAAATATAGTCCAGCAGAAGATACAAATGTTCCAAATGGTGATGGAATTTTTAATGCGGGTGATTACCTTGGAGCATGGAAAGCAATTATTACAGATGAACAAGCACAGTTGGGTATCCCAAAAGATAAACAATATGGTATCTTTATACAACTTTTTGAAGTAAAGCCTGGGGAAACATTAGGAGGTGGAGGAGATGGTGATATTACTAAAATTATTACTAAAGGAGGACCATACTACTCAACAGACAAACTTAAAATACCGGGAACCAATATCACCGGAGTATTTAACCGGGAGGAATTTAGGAGCCTCACAGGTAAAATGTACAATGTGGGTGTATTTTTTTGGGCACTGAGTCCTAAAAATAATTTCTTTGATAAAAAAACTGTTAGTACAAATATTATTCTTACCGACTTGAAGCCAGACACAAAATATTACTACAGACTTGTTCTCAGTGAAGAAGAGAGTTTTATTAACGGTGGAGACGATAAGGCAACTACAGAAATCACAGAGCAAACATCTTTCACTACAAGTTCAACAAAAACAGACCCGTCTCCAGAAGAACTCCAAGCGATAAACGGAACTTCAAACGGTTCATCCGCTGATGGAAATAAATCTGCTTTAATTTTTGGAGACAAAGTAGAATGTGCTCTCTCAGATCCAACAACATATTTCGCGGGCTGTTTAGCTATGGGTTATTACAATAGTATTTACTTTGTATCTGGTTGGGCGGTCCGAGGAGCCGCAGGACTCATGGATATTTTCATGGCGTACTCACTCGGAAGCTTCATCTACAAAAACAGCTTCATCGATACAGGGTGGACAGTTGTTCGAGATGTGTGTAATATCCTTTTCATATTTATTCTCCTGTGGACGGCATTTAAGATGGTCATTAATGACAATCACTTCAAAGCTCAAGAGGTGATCGTCAACATAATCGTTATCGGACTTCTCATCAACTTCTCACTCTTTTTCTCAAAGGTCATTATCGATATGGGAAATATTTCCGCCCGCGTTTTCTATAATCAGATTCGTATTACCGGAAGTGCTCAAAATGACCAAGATGAAGTGGCGAAGGCAATCAAAACAGGAGACCTGCAACCTAAGGCAATTTCTGAGGCGCTCGCAAATGGTCTGGATATTACAGCTATCGGAGAAACAGGTTTCAAAGCGCTCGCAAAACAAAATAACGGATTTATTCCCATTGGAACAGTTTGGCTTTTGCTTTTACTTGGTACAGTCATCAACGTCGCAGCTGCATGGATTTTCATCAAAGTCTCATTCGCTTTCTTAGGAAGAATATTATCACTTTGGATGGGGATGATTTTTTCACCGTTTGCTTTTACATCAAGAATTATTGGTGGAGGTCATGGAGGACCTCTTGATGTTAAGAGGTTAGGTTGGACAGACTGGCTCAAAGGAATGCTTGAGGCATCATTTTACCCAGCACTGTATCTTTTCTTTGTTTTTCTCATCATCCTTTTGATTAATGACAAGTTCTTAGCGAGCATGATTGACGATACCACACTCAGCCCAACGCCATACCTTATTGTCACATTATTTAAATTACTATTTATCTTAGGGCTTCTCAAAGTATCAGCGAGCTTCTCAGAAAAAATGTCCGGAATGTTCGGAGGAGAACTTACAGCGATGGCTGGAAAAGCTGCGGCGTTTGTCGGAGGAGCAGCAATCGGGATTGCAACAGGGGGAGTAGCGCTTGGAATGCAACGGTTTGGGGGAGCAGCAAACGCAATGAATCGATTGAATGGGGAGGAAGGGAATCTTCTTAAAAAAGCGTCGACCGGAGACCATGCTGCGATGTTGTCACTCAGAGACGCAAAATATAAAGGTAAGTATGATCATTTTTCAACTTCAACAGATGCAAAAGATATAGAAGCAAATCGTAAAAAAGCGCAGCGCGAAGTTGAATCTCTTCAAAAAAGATCGACTACTTCTTGGGATTTACGCAACACAAAAGGGATGCAAGGATTATCGAGCGCCACTGGACTCAACTTCAATGCCGGTGTTGGCATGCTCGGTATGGGCACAGATAAAACAAGCGGTGGATTACAAGCACAAGTAGATAGACGAGCGGTCAAAGACGCTGCTTATTTCAAAAGTATCGGTGCAAGTGAAGACGAAATAAAGAGAGCAAAAGAAGGTGTTGATGAGACTAAAAAAGCTTTGGAGGATGCAGAAAAGAAAACTAGAAATGATATAGCTGATCTTGAAGAAAAAAATAAAAATTTTGTTCAGAGAGCACAGGCAGGTGCTGTACTTACGCCAACCGAGAGAGCTGAGCTTGCGACTAACCAAACAACAATTAGTGGTCTAAAGAAATCAATAGACGATGCTCATGAAAAAGCCAAAGAAAAACACCCTGCAGGACATGCAAAAGAAGGTCAGTATGTTCACGATGAATCATCACTCACGGGAATTGAATTAGCTAAAAGACAGCAGATAGACGCTGAAGCAAAACTAAAAGAATCAAGTAAATCAGGACTTCGACGATACCAAGAATATTTACAGAAAAATCACTACGGCCATGGAGAAGATCGCAATGCAACTCCAAGGTGGGGGGCGTTTGGTGTACGAAGATTACTACGACGTGATGTCCGTGGAGCTATGACTGACTTAAGAAGAGATGTCTCTACAGCACTCACAGGAGCTGTAACTGGAGCACTGACTGGAGGAGCATTTGCTGGACCGTTAGGGGCTTTGATAGGAGGAATAGCTGGAGCGGCTGGTAATACCGTAAGAAAACATGTAGGCAATTTAGACAA
Source organism: uncultured Candidatus Saccharibacteria bacterium (assembly GCA_964514225.1). Taxonomy (GTDB): domain Bacteria; phylum Patescibacteriota; class Minisyncoccia; order Phycocordibacterales; family UBA9973; genus CAZEPT01. The sequence goes on along the minus strand of CAZEPT010000035.1, from coordinate 4,830 downwards.
ACAATTAACAAACTTAGCGGATCACGCAGTAGCCGCAAATCACATACATGAATCCCACGCTAAATCAAAATACAAAGCACCCGGAGGAGCATGGCTCGGTAAGATATTTGATGGAAAAGGATTTTCAAGTCTCAATACCGGGGGTGGAGGACACGACGATCACGGTGGTGGGCACGGAGGCGGTCATGACGACCACGGAGGAGGACATCACTAGAAGACCCAAATTACTAATTTTCAATTTCTAATTACTAATGAAAACGCAGGGAGCACAGAAAAAGATACAAAAAAATTTAAGTTAATAAAAACAGAACCTATTATAAAAATAAAATGATATAATAAAAACAACATGGACGATATAAAAAAAACAACTGAACAAACAAGCGACCCTGCCTTCACTCAAATAGAAGGGGAGCTCAAAACGCGCTTTGAGCTTCTTCCAACAGAGCTTCAGACTGTTATCTTATCGTCTGATTACCAAATGAAGCTTTTTGAAATCGCAAAGAAACATAAACTGACCTATGAAAAGCTTGGGCAGCTAGAACTTGAAACAACTATGGTGCTTCTCGGCATGACTCCACCAGATGAATACAAAGCTGACATTTCAGATCAATTAAATGTCAAAGGTGCTGAACTCGACGAGCTCGTTGGAGAAATCAATCAAGATGTCTTCGCTCCTATTCGTGAAAAATTGATGGGGCTCTATACAAAAGAAGAAGTTGAGCTTGGTGAAAAATTCGCAGGGGAAAAAACAGCAGTGGCTTCACCTGACACAAGTACACCTCAGACAGCACCTATCCCAGGTATCAACAAAAGTGCCGTTCCAACACGCGACACCAATCAATTCAATTCACAAAAAGAAGGAGCACTCCACTCTCTCACCCCAATGACGAGTGACGCAAACAAACTCGACCCCTACAGAGAACTTCCTGAAATATCAAATGAAACAAAAGCACCAATGCCGACCGCACCAGCGGGAGTATCGCTCGCTGACACAGTAAAAGAGCATCTTTCAGCGCTCGACAATGGTCAAAAAGAAAAACCAGCTCCTGTCACAGTACAACCAAGTAAGCCAACTATCGCTCCTAAAAATCAATCTGAGACCTTGAGAGGAATCGCTGACTTAAAAAGCGCACTCTTGGGTGACATACAAAGTGCAAAACAAGAAACACCACAGATAGTTTCCGCACCAACACCGATTGTCCAAAAAGAGGAAATCATTGTTCCGTCTCCACAAATTGAACCTGTACAGACTGCGACACCTCTACCGAATACCTTCGGTGTTCAACCGATTGCGAATACGGCAATTTCACTTAATAACGTAAGTCAAAACCTCCCAGGAGAGACCAAGGGGACTGTTCCAGCGTACTCAAAGGAAGATACGAGTGAGCTCATGAGAAATATCAAACTTCAGATCGATGAGACCAAAGTGAATGCTGCACTCGAAAACAAAAACGAAACTATGCAAAAAATTGATTCGATGATCGACTTTAAAAAAGCTGGATCATTTATGCCGACAAAAGAAGCAGTCCAAGAAGCGAGCACACTTCCAACTGCTCAAAAATTCACCGGAGATATTTTAGACCGAGACAACGTTAGTGGAAAAATATACGAACGAGATATCGACATGCTGGGTGGAGACGTTAAAAAAACAGGATTTTTTGGAAAACTGAAGAACTTTTTTGGAAATTCAGAACCAAAACAGGCTCAGGAGATACCTCAAAACCCAAATGTTACGACCATGATGCCAAAAAAGCCTGAAGATGTTCATGTCGCCCAAGCACCAGTAAGTGACGCTGACGTAGAGAGTGTGAAGATATTTGATGAAGTCACTGTTGCTAAAAAGTAGTAGTAACAGAATTACTAATTTCCAATTTCTAATTACTAATAAAGACTCAGAGAGTGGAATAAACCCAGAATTACTGACAACTAATGGAAGTATAAAAAGCGGGGCGCCTTAGGCGCCCCGCTTTTTCATTGGATATTGGGAATTAGTAATTAGAAATTGTTTTCATTATGATATAATGAAAACATGTATTTCCAGGTACCACAATTTATCGACATTGAGGATAAAATTTTTGGACCGCTCACATTCAAGCAGTTCATCTATGTCTTAGGTGGAGGAGCGGCAGTCTTTGTCCTCTTCAAACTCTTACCGAATCTCATTGCTTTTATTATCGCCGCACCAATTCTCGTCTTTGCTCTTGCGTTAGCTTTTTATAAAGTGAACAACCGCCCTTTCGTTGAAATTGTACAAGCTTGGGTAGCATACAAACTCGGCACTAAACTCTATACATGGAAACACAGGGAAGTAGAGCAAAAAAAAGATACTAATACTCCAGTAGATCAAGAAGTCGGCTTCGATTACGTTCCAAAGATATCTCAATCCAAATTAAAAGAAATGACTTGGAGCTTAGACATATTAGATAATAGCCCTAAACAATAATACTATGGCAGTTAAATCACAAGCGGCACAAGACTTTGTGCCTATCAAAGAAGTACGAGACGGTATCATTACACTCAAAGACGGAAGCATGTGTGCGCTTATTCTGGCATCTTCAGTGAACCTTTCACTCAAATCACAAGAAGAACAACAAGCGATTATTATGGGATTCCAAACGTTCCTCAATTCGCTCGATTTTTCACTCCAAATAGTCGTACAATCAAGACGTCTCGACATCAAACCTTATTTAATAACGCTCGAAGAGCGAATGAAAGCTCAAGTGGAGCCTCTTTTGAAAGTGCAGACTAAAGAATATATTGAGTTCATCCGCCAATTTACTGATGAAGTCGCCATCATGAAAAAAAGCTTTGTGTTGGTTGTCCCATATGGCCAAACTCAACTACAAGCAAATGAAAATGTTCTCAAAAATGTTTTCGGGAAAAAAGATGATGCGACGAAAACCGTCCAAATGGAATTTGAAGAACAACGAAGTCAGCTTGACCAGCGTATTTCAGTTGTAACCCAGGGACTCGGACGCATCGGTATTCGAACAGTACAACTCGGAACAGAAGAAGTGGTGGAACTTTTCTACAAAATATTTAATCCAGGAGAAACCACCCAAGCTATTCGGATAGAATAACCGAATAGCTTGGGAATGATAAAAAAGATTTCATTCACAAACTGACAAGTAAAAGCTTTATCATTTATCATTTTTAATTTATAATTAATACATATGGCTTTATTTGGAATGTTTGGAAAAAAAACAGCGATTGAAAAAGAAGGAGACCAGATGCGCGTTCTTCCTGTACTCCCTTCACAAATCTATCAAGCAGCGACGCTTGAGTTCCAAGACATCATTGCGCCTTCTGCGCTTAAGGTCCAACCAAAATCAATCTCTCTCGGTGAACAACTAACACGAACTTTTTTTGTTATTTCATACCCACGGTACCTTAACGACAACTGGTTTTCACCAATCATTAACTTAGATAAGGTGTTTGATATTTCAATCTTTATACACCCAGTAGAAACAACAAAAATTTTAAGAACATTCCAAAAAAAGGTTGCTGAAGTTCAAAGCCAGATCGCAACCCGTGAATCAAAAGGACTTGTTCGTGATCCGATGCTCGATACAGCATATAGAGACCTTGAATCTCTCCGAGACAGCTTACAGCAAGCTCAGGAGCGCATGTTTGATGTCGGACTCTATATCACTATCTATGCTGATAATGAGCTCGAACTCGTCAAAACTGAAAATGAAATCAAATCTATTCTTGAATCAAAGCTCGTGTATATCAAACCAGCACTCTTCCAACAAGAAGACGGTTTCAAGAGTACGATTCCAATAGGATCAGACCGACTTCTTATCGGGCAAAAGCTCAACTCAAACCCACTCTCATCTATATTCCCATTTATTTCATTCGATCTTACAGGGGATACAGGTATTTTGTATGGTATCAATCGCCATAATTCATCTTTGATTATTTTTGACCGTTTTTCACTTGATAACTATAACTCAATTACATTTGCGACTTCAGGTGCCGGAAAATCTTTTGCAACCAAGCTCGAAATTCTTCGAACACTCATGTTTGATACTGAAGTTATCGTCATTGACCCTGAACGAGAATATGAAGTCATGGCCGAAGCAGTTGGTGGACGCTATTTCAATATTTCTCTTTCGTCCGATCACCACATCAATCCATTCGACCTTCCGATTCCTCAACCAGATGAAAATCCAAGTGATATCCTCAGGTCTAACATCATCAACTTAGTTGGACTCTTCCGTATTATGTTAGGCGGTCTCACACCTGAAGAAGATGGAATTATCGACCGTGCGATAGGAGAGACGTATGCGATTAAAGACATCACTGCAGAATCTGACTTCAGAAACATCGAACCACCACTCCTTTCTGATCTTGAAATGGTCTTGGCTGGTATGGAGGGAACAAATTCAATCATGCAGCGCCTCCAAAAATACACGAAGGGGTCTTGGGCGACATTCCTGAACCAACCATCAAACGTTGATATCAATAGAAAATTCGTTGTGTTTTCAGTTCGAGATATGGAAGATGAGCTCAAGCCTGTTGCTATGTACATCGTCACGCACTTCATCTGGAATGCTGTTCGAAAAACGCTCAAAAAGCGCTTACTCGTAGTAGATGAGGCATGGTGGATGATGAAATCAGAAGACACCGCATCATTTTTGTACTCGATTGCAAAACGAGGACGTAAGTATTTCCTTGGACTTGCAACTATCACTCAAGACGTTGGTGACTTTATGCGTTCTCCGTACGGGATTCCGATTGTTACAAACTCATCGATTCAACTTCTCCTCAAGCAATCACCATCGACAATCGATTTGCTTCAAAAAACATTCAACCTGACTGATGAAG
>CAZEPT010000034.1:0-8128 GCA_964514225.1 uncultured Candidatus Saccharibacteria bacterium | reverse complement strand
TTTTATCGAACGAATTTATTCTGACCTTATTTCCATTAGGTAGACAAATCTGTGGGTCAGTATGCCCAAAATCCATATTCTGAATGACAGGAACATTTTTATTATATTGCCTGACGGTTTCAAGAATTGCCTCTCTTTGAGCTTTTTTATATTCAGCCTTTTGCTCAGCTGAATTTTGTTTACCGAATTCCCATGCCTTCGGTCTACCAACAAACACTCCTTTTACTCGCTCTAATATTCCCCGCTCACCTAAAGCACGGTAGACACGTCTAACATAATCATCAGTAGGTATCTCTTCTGATGTTTCAGTAAACAAAACTATATTTCTAAAGTCTTCAAGAGAAGGTATCTGTACTCCATGACGTAGCATCTCATCAATAGATTCAAGACAGCCACCCCACAAAACACCTTCTGTGCTTTGATTTCCATCCCAAAACCACCCATCATTCTTTTCATAAATTCTTTCAGTATCTAATTTTGAGAGGTCATCCCAACCTAAACCAATGTCATTGTAAACATCGCTAGCTTTAAGCTCTACTTCTCCTTCTTCAAAAAATGCTTTCTTTACATAGTGTAAGGTAAATTCATCCATCCTCTTTTGCATAGCAAATTGAGTAAATAGCGACGCACCATAGTAGGAAGAGATTCCATTGAGCCAAAGATGATTTGCAAAGTGAGTATTATCACTAAATCCGAAGAACGGCTTTGGATTATCTACAAAAGGTTCAAATGGTAAATTCTTGATATAAGTAACTTGATCATCACCGCCAAGAGATGCGATAACCGCTTTAATTTCTTTATTCTGGAATGCGTTAATTAAATCACCTGAGCGCTCTTCTTTTGAGGCCCCTAACTTTTTAGTAGTCGAAAATTCTACTGGCTCAAGTCCAAATACGTCTCTTAAGCGCTTTAATCCTAGCTCGTATACGTGAGGCCATTTTCCAGGAGCAGCAAAAGATGGAGACAATATTGCCACTTTGTCACCAGATTTTAATTTTTCTAATTTAATAAACTTTTTCATATATGAGAATACTATACCACGAGATACAAAAAATCGTTTTGACCAATGAGGACGCCTCCAAAAAACTCATAGTTAACGTTTACCTCACACATAAATTTCTGACGAAATTTTGTGCGAGCCCGCCTCACTGTTTTTGCCTTTCACTTCGTTCAAACAAAAACAACGCTGTGGCCGTCAAAACTAACAAAAGCTCCGCAGGGAGCTTTTGTCTTAACGTTTTGACCATTGTGGAGCTTTGCGGGCTTTCTTGAGACCGAACTTTCTTCGTTCTTTTGCTCGTCCATCACGCTTAAGCATTCCTTCTTTTTTGAGGTCTGTTCGAACTGATTCGTCTTTTTTGACGAGTGCTCGAGCGATCCCATGTCGGACTGCCTCAGCTTGTGAGTGAATTCCTCCACCTGAAATCTTAATTGTTACTTCGTATTTATCATCACCGGCAACGAGCTCCATTGCATCGCGAACGATCTTTTCAAGCTCGCGAGTTGGAAAGTAAACCTTCACATCCTTGTCGTTGATTGTAAATGAAGTTTTTGTTGAAGGAAACAGTCGAACACGCGCAGACGATGTTTTGCGTCGTCCAACTGCTTCAATGTATTCTCCTTTTGGTGTTTTTTTTGTTTCCATATTATTCTGAAATCGTAAGATTTTTTATCACTACATCTCGTAACTTGTTGATCGGGAGCATTCCGTAGACTGCTTTTTTGAATACTTCACTGTATCCTTTTTTCTCAATCATTCTTTCCATTGTCGTCTCTTTGAGTCCACCTGGATAGCCACTGTATGATGCGTATGTTTTTGTCTTGATTTTTTTAGGGTCGATCTTTGCTTTTGAAACATTGATCAAAGTGACTTTGTTTTTTGCAACTTGGTTCTTTTGGAAGGTCGCACTATCTTTCCCCATCAAGAGTTTTGCTATTTGGCTGGCTGTTCGCCCGAGAGTCTTGCCCTCAGCGTCTATTGTGTAATTCATAGTAGTATACTCTTAAACAAATTGTATGACGGCCATTTTTGCCCCATCTGATAATCGTGGTGGAAGTTTGACGATCCGAGTGTATCCACCTTTTCGATCTTGATATTTGACACCAAGGTCATCTACCAGCTTCTTAACCATTGTTCTTTTGTTGTATAGTTCGGCAGATAAATCACGTCGTACAGCAACTGTCGGGTTCTTTGCTTTTGTAATCATTTTTTCAACATACGGCCGTAGCTCTTTTGCTTTAGCTTCAGTTGTCATAATCTGTTCCTCTTTGATAAGAGAAAGAGCAAGACCTTTGAGTAGTGCTACTCGTTGGTTTTTTTCTCGTCCGAATTTTCTTATGTTATTTCCGTGTCTCATATTGTAATTCTCTTATTTTAGCGTAATGCCATTATCTCCCAAGACTTTTTTAATTTCTTGTATTCCCTTTTCACCAATTCCTTCTATCTCAAGCAAATCATCAGTCTTCTTTCGCGCAATGCCACCAATCGTTCGGATGTTTGCATTAGTAAGCGCTTTGAGTGTCCGACTTGAAAGTTCCAAAGTGTCGATGCGAGTCTTGAGTACTTCACTCATATCCTCATCATCTTCTTTAGCACTTTCAGCTCCTGCTGTTTCAATCGGGGTAGAAACGGCATCTGCTTTTTGCTCAATTTTAATTGGTTGAAAATCTGTTTTAAATCCTGAAATTGCCTGAAGTTGGATGATCATAATTTCGATAGATTGCTCAAGAGCGAGGCGAGGAGTGAGCGTTCCATCTGTTTCGATCGTAATGTGAAGGCGGTTGTGGTTTGTTTTGTCTCCGACACGCATGTTTTCTACTTCGTAGGCAACACGGCGAACTGGAGAAAAGAGCGCATCTAAGGCGATAACGCCAATCTCTGCTTTTTGCTTATGGTGAACATCGCGTGGAATAAAGCCGAGACCTGTTTCAATAGTAATTTCAACTTCAAGACTAGCAGTCTTTGAAGTAAGTTCACAAAGATATTGGTCACCGTTGAGGACTTCAACAGTCCCTCCTCCAGCAATTGCTTTTGCGTGAACCTTACCTGCTCCTTTTACAGAAAGTATTACGGTCGCACGGTCTGTTCCAATAAGCTTAAATCGAACTTTTTTCAAGTTCAAAAGAAGAAGAATAACATCTTCTTTCATTCCATCGAGTGTAGAAAATTCGTGTTCGACGTTTGCAATCTTGACTTGAGTAATTCCTGCACCTGGAATAGATGAAAGAATGATTCTTCTTAAAGAGTTCCCAAGAGTGTGGCCATAGCCAGGATAGAGATTTTCTATTTCGTAGACACCGAGGTTTTCCTCTTCTTTAACGATATGAATTTTTGAAGGTAGCAAAATTGACGTTTGAGACATAAATATAAAAATTTAGATTAACGACTATAAAATTCGAGAACAGCTCCAACATCAACAAAATTGTCTTCTGTTTTTGGATGAGCCTTCAAAGTTGCGCTTAGTTTCTTGTTGTCAACAGCGAGCCATGATGGAGTACCTTTCGTATCTTTATTTTCTTGGAGGATTGCAAATACTGGACTTGATTTACTTCCGTCGCGGACTTCAAGAGTATTTCCAACTTTTAAAACTTGAGATGGGATAGTTGTACGAGTACCATTTACAGTAAAATGACCGTGAGCTACGAGTTGGCGAGCATGACGGCGAGTTTTAGCAAAACCTGCACGGTATACCATGTTGTCTACGCGACTTTCAAGGAGTTCAACGAGTTTGTCTGAAATAGTCATGGTTTTTGAAGTAGAAGCAAGCTTCACATAGTTCTGAAGTTGTTTTTCGCTCACACCATAACTGAAACGCAATTTTTGCTTTTCAATGAGACCAAGAGCAAAATCAGAGAGTGCTTTCTTTCGATCACCTCGTCCTCTTTTTGCTTGACTAGCCACGAATTTAGGACTTTGACATTTTTCAAAGACTCCCGCTCCGAGGCGTCGGCACATTTTAAATTTTTTCTGTAGTTTCATATATTTTATACTCGTCTAGGCTTCTTAGGTTTTGGACCATTGTGTGGTACAGGAGTTTGGTCTTTGATGCTCGTAATGTCAATTCCGTGAGACATAAATGCTCGAATAGCTGATTCTCGTCCTGATCCAACACCAACAACGATAACATCTGACTCTTTGACTCCGATAGCTGCTGCTTTTTCACCAAGCATTTCACCTACTTTTGATGCTGCGAAAGGAGTTCCTTTCTTAGCGCCTTTAAAACCAAGAGCACCAGCTGATGACCAGAAAACAGTATTTCCTGTTTTGTCAGCGAACACTACTTTTGTATTATTAAATGTTGCTTCAATATGGAGAACACCAGAAGAGAGTTTCTTCTTTGGCATCTTAGATGCTGATTTTCCTTTTCCACCATCTGTTCCTTTTTGAGTTGCGATTCTTTTTTTACCCATATATATAAATTAGTTAATAATACGCTGATTATGTTTTTGACTCTTTTCTTCGACCAGATCCCATAGTTTTTCTGACGTTACCACGTACTGTTCGAGAGTTTGTTTTTGTACGTTGTCCGCGGACAGTAAGTTTCTTTGTATGACGAATACCTCGGTACGCTTTGATGTCTTTCAAACGCTTAATGTTTCCTGCGATTTCTCGCTTAAGGTTTCCTTCAATCTTGAGACTCTCAACGATTTTTCGGATTGATGCTTCTTGCTCTTCTGATAGGGTGTCCACTGCTGCATCATGTGCAACACCTGCTTCGTCTAAAATTTTTCTTGAACGAGAAAGACCGATACCATAGAGTACGGTAAGTCCGCGATCTGCTTTTTTGTTGTTTGGGATTGTTATACCTAAAATTCTCATAAAAAATAAATAAAACCACATTTAAGATAATTTCTTAAACCATGGACACTTGTAACCGATTGTAGAACTATTATTACATAAGAGACCAAAAAATGCAAGAGCTTGCCTGTGATTTACAGTCTTCTTGTTACACGGGCCTTTCCACCGTACGGGTCGCGGATGAATTCCACCTTATCCCCTACAATAACCTTGATACGATTGAGTCGCATCTTACCTGCTAAATACGCTAAAGTAAGGTTTTCTTCACCCTCACATTGCACACGAAAAAGCGTATTAGGTAATGCTTCCACTACCACACCTATTTCTTTCTTAACTTCACTATTATCTGTCATTCGTATTTATTACTTTTATCCTATTAAATGATTTTGGAATAGTATAGACCCAAAATGGCCTGATACTTAGTTCCGCGCTTGAAATAATGTCAGATGACTCAGCCATAACTGCATTAAAAGACCCTTTTTTCATACCAGCAAGCTTTTCCTTGATTACTTCACCATCAAGCGGCATATTCTGCTTGATGTCGCCAGTTAGAGTTATAGTATACACTATATTTCCATCTTTTTCTTGTGATGAGAGAACAGACCCTTTAACGTTCGTTGTATCTAAGATACTTGCACTCGAGAGGTCTGGGTATTTAGTAAGTACATACGCAATAAAAGCTTCTCGTGGGAAGACGATCTGTGTAAGAGTGGCTTCTATACCCGCTTCAGTTTTAGCCTCCTTAGAAAATACGGAGGTTAAATCTTCTGTGTCTAGTGTATAGAGACCTTCAATAAAGACGTATTCATCAGGAACTTGCTTCTTTACCATCTCAACCAACTTTTCAGTAAGAAGACCTTTTGTTGATTCATCTGATCCACCCGTACTATTTTCCTTAGTTGTATAGTAGGTTCCATCGAGCCCGCCTGAAATAGAAGCTGTGCTTGTAGCATACATAGAATCAAACTGAGCCAATCCTTTAAATCCAGGAATAGAGAATGTTGATTCTCCTATATTATAACCTTCACCATATCCATCTGCAGTGACAGTTGCTGCAATTGATCCGGGAACTTTTTTATTATCGATAGTCGTGTACCCTGGAACGGTAACTGCTTTGTCTAAGCGATAGACATGCCCATCTTTACTCTCAAATCGCGTCTGCGCAACAAGTGGCTGACCACCTGTATTATAGGCGTTATAGATAGTAATGCTGCCTGTAGCCTTTTCTCTTTTTTCAACTTTTTCAGAAAGAACAACTTCTTCTTTGGTACCTGATTCAACTGAAACAGTTTCAAACGGCAAAGCTGAATCCCCTTTAGAGAGTGTGAGTGTTTCATTGAGTGGAATCGTCTTCATTTTTGGAGTTACCTCAACAACAGCAGTTGCATACTTGAGTGAGACAACGACAGCAAGAATGATAATGGCCAGCACAGCAAAGACCCATAGACCCTGAGAAGAGCTCGGTTTCTTCGATGAAGAAACTTCTTCGACATCTCGGTCGAGTGGAACATATTTTGGAGTTTTTTTAATAGAGTGCACAGTTGTTGTTTTTTTTCTTACTTGTTTTGCTTCATCCTCTAAAATAGCTTCAGCTTCAAGTTCTGATTTTGAATATTTTGTTAGTGGTTTTATATCTTTGAAAAAATCACTTTCTTTCATACTGCTTTATTGTAGCACTCCTTTAATTCTTCGTACACCTTGCGCGACTGCTTCTTCCTTTTGTATTTTGAAATGACCGAGTTCGCCAGTGTTTATGACATGCGGTCCGCCACAAAATTCTTTTGAAAAGGCTGAACCAGCTTCATCTTCAATAAAGTACACAGAGACGGTTTCAGGATACTTCGCACCGAACTCCATCTGAGCGCCAATTTTTTCAGCTTCAACAAGTGGCATCTCGCGTCGGATAACATTTAATTTTGCTTGTATTTTTTCGTTAACTAAATCTTCTACTCGTTTCTTCTCTTCATCTGTCAGTTTGTGGTCGCAGACGAAATCGATTCGAAGACGTTCTTCAGTAATATTACTTCCTCTTTGTTTAATATCAGGACTAACCACTTCTTGGAGAGCCGCCAAAAGTAAGTGATGAGCCGTATGAAGTTTAACTGTTTGTTCGTTTGTATTAGCGAGTCCACCCTTAAACATCCCAGCGGATGAAGTCTGTGAAAGTTTCTGGTGCTCAGCCATTTTTACATTGAAGTCTTCACGGTCTATCACCATACCTTTTTCCTTAGCTAGTTCTTCAGTGAGTTCAATTGGGAAGCCGTAGGTTGTAGCGAGAATAAATGGATCAGTTCCTTTTTCGAATTCTTTTTTTCCGTCACTTTAGGTAGTTGAAAATTTTTGTTCTTCTGCTTTAAAAATTGAAATTACACCTACTTCTGCGACACGCGGGTATATTTTAGAATAAAACTTAATAAAATAAGTAATTATCTCTGTGGTAATATTTTCATCTAAACCGAGTTTTCTAATATAGAAAGCAGCACGACGAATTAATCGACGAAGCACATACCCCTGACTTTTACTTGCAGGTATTACACCATCAGCAATAAGCATTGTTGAGGCACGAACATGGTCTATGACAATACGAGAAGAGAGATCATCTAATTGTTTTGCATTATTTCTTACTAAGTCCATGACAGGTTTCAGCATGTCTGTCTCATATCCCGTTGATACACCTTGCATAACTGCAGAAATTCTTTCAAGTCCTGCCCCTGTATCAACATTTTTCTGGTTTAATTTACCGATAACTTTGCCCTCCTTCTTTTCATATTCCATAAAGACGTCATTCCAGATCTCGATGATAGTTTCATCTTTGGTTGCATTCAAAAATCCTTCCTTATCCAAATCTCCAATACCAGTTTCGGTCATATCGTAAAACATTTCAGAACACGGACCACATGGCCCATTATCTCCAGGACTCCACCAGTTATCATCAGCAGGAAGTGCATAGATACGATGTTCGGGAATACCCAAACTCATCCAAATAGACTTAGACTCATCGTCATATGGTGCATTCTCATCTCCTTCAAAAATCGTCACATAGAGACGAGTTGGATCAAGCCCGAGACCTTCATCTGTACTGGTGAGAAATTCGTAACTCCACTTAATAGCTTCATCTTTGAAATAGTCACCCAAAGACCAGTTCCCGAGCATCTCAAAAAAAGAGAAATGTCTATTGTCACCAATATCTTCCAAATCCCCTGTCCTGACGCATTTTTGGCAGCTCGCCAAACGAGTCCCTTGTGGATGTTTTTCACCCATCAAATAAGGCACAAGTGGCTGCATCCCAGCAGTATTAAAAAGAACTGATGGATCGTTCAGAGGCACAAG
>CAZEPT010000033.1:0-8167 GCA_964514225.1 uncultured Candidatus Saccharibacteria bacterium | reverse complement strand
GGATCTATCGTTTCAGTTGTAATCTCTTCATGGACTTCTTCTGTAATTTTATTTTCTGGATCTATACTTTTTCTTTTTCCAAAAATTCCATCCACCCGAGGACGAGAAGAAACACCGGGAAGCGTATCTGAGATTTCATGATAAGTTGAAATAGGTTTCTTGTTATTCATAAGAGAGATATACACTTATAGTACTACATAGGAAGAGTAAAGCAATCAAAAAGCCGCTGTTTGTACTCACTTTTTATTTTTAAAATTACATACTATACTTAGGAGATGAATGATGATGAAACTGAAGAAGAAATTATACAAAAAGATAGTAACGGAAATATTCTCACTCAAGGTGATAGCATTATTCTTATAAAAGATTTGAAATTAAAAGGTAGTTCTACTGTACTCAAAAAAGGTACTCGGGCAAAAAACATTCGTCTTACGGATTCAGAAAATGAAATTGAATGTACTATAGATGGAATGAAAGGAATTATTCTCAAAACTGAATTTATTAAAAAAGCCTAGAATATCCTAGGCTTTTTTAATAAATTCAGTTTACTTTACTTCATTCCCTGCATAAGTTGAAAGAGTGGCATGAGCTCATCTTGATATTTGGCGATTTGAGCTTTGTATTTCATCATGACTCCCATTTGGGCCATGGTTGCATCCATGCCGTTTTTGATCTTCTCTTCTGTCTCCTTTTGGATCGATTCAAAGAGTGACTTAAGCTCTTTATTTTCCTCTAATTTTTTCATTGTTTGCATGAGCTCAGGATTTTCATCGAGCATTTTAGCAACATGATCTGCCTGCTCCCCTGACATCCCTTTGAATTTAAGGGCTTGTTTCATTAAAAATTTCTTTAACATACTCCCAGTATAGCATATTCGAAAGACCCTGAAAGTTTTTGCATTTTTTATGCTGTATGTTACAATATTTTTGAATATACATTTACATAACCAAAAACAATTTTTATGAGGAAAAAAATCTTCTGGGCCTTGGGCCTTTTCTTTTTAGCCTTTTTTGTTGAGAAAAAAAGTTGCGCCCAAATTACTGTGGATCAGCGATATTCCACCCAGACCAGATTCTATTCCAGAATATTTTTTGAAAAAAATCTAGTTAAAGAATTTGGTATGATCGCCGGCTACAATGTAGATGGAAGAGGTATAGCTCACCTTCAAGCAAGCTACGAAGTATTCGATGGAATAAAATTCTTAGTAGGATTCGGATACCACCACTTTCAGGATGGGGTGCATCCAGCTTTAGGTATTGCTATCAAAAAAGAAATTTTTGACGTAGAAATTGCCGGCCACTGCAATATATACTTCAACCACCTTTACCATATCGGTTCAGAGATTGAAATATTAAAAAGAATCAGCAAAAACATTCATGTCGGACTCATTGGGGAAGCAGAAATAGGAAAAGAATTTATGCCCTTAAAAGAAGCCGAGGAATTCTACATTCCTAAAACCCCTGAATACGAAACAGTGGTTGTCATTGGACCGAAAGGACAAACAAGATTGAGCTCAAGACTTTTACTTACCGCTTTTGTTGCCTTCGGGATACAGAACAAAAAAAGTATAGCCCACTTCGCCAGTACCTCAAGTGTTGGTATAAGCTACAATTTTTCGTCACACCATTAAATTTGCTCATTTTTTTAAAATTAAATCACTCAAGAGTTAGCCTAACCCGTTAACTCTTTTTTATTTTGGTATACTCTCTGTATGAAGACCTTGCCCGAGATCCACGCTTACTGGCACGAACATACTACCTGCCCACTTAAAGAGACTGCAACTCAGCCGGTCTTTGGTGACGGCAACCCGCACGCGGACATCGTCTTTATTGGTGAAGCCCCAGGAAAAGATGAGGACCTCACGGGCAAACCTTTTGTCGGTCGTGCTGGAAAATTCTTAAATGAACTCTTAGCTGAAATCAAGCTTGATCGAAACGATATCTATATTACTAACACAGTCAAATACCGACCGTCAGATAACCGAGATCCCGAGCCTGAGGAAAAGCTCAGTTGTCGAGCATGGCTCTTTGAAGAGCTCAACGCTATCCAACCAAAGCTCGTCATCTTTTTAGGTCGGCATGCTCTGAGTACGTACTTCCCCGACGAAAAAATCAGTGTCGTTCACGGAAAATTGCTCCATAAAAAATTTGAATCACTCAACACAGAAAATTTTTTAGCACTGTATCACCCAGCGGCAGCACTCTACAACGGCAAACTGCGCGAGACATTGATCGAAGACTTTAGAAAGATACCGAAGATACTAAAGAAAATAACTAATTTCTAATTACTCATGAAATACAACAGAATGACTAGTCGTCCTGTTGTATTTGTGTTTTAATTAGAAATTGATAATTAGTAATTCAGGTTCTACCTGAGTTTTCTTTCAATTGAAAGTGAAATGAAATCTGCAAATTTTAATCGGAAAAAGAAAAATCGCATATCGACAGCATACCTGAGAATCCACGGGATAATACCACTGAATACTTTTCCTTTGATTCCTAAAATACCAAACCAGTTTCCTATCGGAATAACAAATATCGGCTTGCGAGGTACGTACGGCTTGTATGGTTTCCCTTGTTCTTTAAATACGAGCATACTCCCAACAAAGGCACCGTCTTGTTCTGCGATCTGAGCTAATCCAGAAAATTCTGTTTCTGCGTTATCACCCAAAACATACACACTATCGGTACCTTCAGCTAATAATTCCTTACTAACAATAACTTTCTTTCTGGCACTGAGAGTAAAGCCTACAGTGGAAGTCACTAGCGGCGACTGCATCGCACCAGCAGTCCAAAAAAAGAAAGAAGATACAATTGGACCATTGGACGTTACTACAGTATCTTGAGTGACTTCTGTAATCGCATGCTCTAAGAGAAGTTCTACGCCAAGTCGTCGCAATCTGTTTACTGCAGTTTTCCTGACCTTACTATCAAGCTGAGGGAGAACATCTTTATCACGCTGGATAATTTTTATTCTATAATTTTTAAGAGGCACATGGTACGTTTTTGTAAATGACCGCAGAAATGATGAAAGTTCTCCTGCAAGCTCAACACCAGTTGGACCGGCCCCCGCAATAACAATTGTAAAAGGATTTTTTTCTTGAGAAATCACATGAGCTTGAAGTTTAGCGATAAGTGCTTTTTTTGATTCTATCGCAAAGGTAAGTGACGTGACAAAATGAGCATATTGAGAAACTCCTGTAATACCAAAATCAGATGGAACCATTCCTGTCGCCATAATTAAAATATCATAGGAGAAGATTCCATTTTTCTGGGTGTCTATTTTCTTGTGAGCAATATCAATCGACAGGACCGAGTCATGAAGAAACGTAACGCGTTTTGGTAATAAATATCGAAACGGGACAAATACTTCAAATGGAGCTTTCTCTCCAACAACACGATACAGCCCAGGATAGTACTCGAAGTGGCTTTTAGGGGTAATAAGTGTAATTTCAAAGAGGCCGCTTTTATCTAATTTTTGAAGAGCCGTAATTCCAGCAAAACCAGCTCCGACGATAACAATGTGTTTTTTATTCATAAATAGGTATATAGAGTATACCCCACACACCCATATTTTTATAGTGCCCACATGCATACAGTAGGAACGACAAGAAAAACGAGATCCTTCTGGTGTATTTTACTTTGATTTTTAGGTATTTTTAGATACAATTGAGCTATTGAAACGAGGATGTACTCTGTACCCCGTTTTCAGCTAAAAGGCCTGAAAATAAAGGTACTTTTTGAAATGGTAATATTTAGAACTCAAACACGTCACTATATATGAAAGCAGAAAATAACACGATTGAAGACATATTTCTAGAATGGTATACAAGCCACAGTGATGGAATCTTCAGATTCTGCCTTTTAAAGACATCAAACAGAAACGTTGCTCTCGATATCACTCAAGAAACCTTTTCTAAGGTATGGGAGTACATATCAAAAGGAAATGAAGTTAAAGAACCTAAAGCGTTTTTATACAGAATAGCGACGAATCTGGTCATCGATTTTTATCGAAAAAAGAAGTCTGATTCCTTAGATACACTCATGGAAGCAGGATTTGACCCAGAAAATATCAACACTATTTCAGGTGAAAAATCAGCCGAAATTCAGGAATTATACGGAAAACTAGAAGGATTAGATGACAAATATAAAGATATTTTAATTATGCGGTTTATCAACGACATGTCTGTGCAAGATATAGCAGCAGTCTATGATGAACATGAAAACACAATTTCAGTGCGAATACACAGAGCGATCGAAAAACTCAAAGCAACATATAACATACAACACAGTGAATAATTTCAATGAAACACAACTCCATACACTCCGAGACATAAACCTCTCTTCGATTGAAAAAGCCGAAATCCGGGATTCTTTGACGCATTTTATGGCATCACATCCATTACCTCGAGTGAGTAATAAAATGTGGTTCAGTCGAATAACACTCATCGCTTCACCATACACTGGAATTTCAATGAAGATGACTAAAGTACTCGTATTTTCTTTCATCTCTATTATCGGAATCGGATCTGGCCTCACTTTCGCTTCAGCGAATGCGATTCCTGGACAACTCCTCTACCCTATTAAAATAAATATTAAGGAAGAAATCGAAGGAAGTCTCAAAACAGAGCCCGAAGAAAAACTTGTTTGGAAAGAACAAAAAGTAACCCGACGTATCGCCGAAATCAAAACCCTCAAAGCACAAAAACAAGTGACGAAGCGTGAAGCGACGATTGCCCAAGCAGTCCTCCAAAAACATGTTGCAGAACTTAATGAAACATTCGGAGAACTTAAAGAAGAAGACAAGGATGCAATCTTAGCAACAACTGCTCAGCTTATCCCTCATACTGAGACTCTCAATACGGAGACAAGCACTGATCTCACAACACAAACTACACCAGAACCAGTCTTAATGAAGACAAGCGCAAATACAGAAACTACTCTCTCAACAGATACCCTTCCTGAAGAAAACCTCCTTGACGCAATTGAAGGTGACGACACAGAAAAACTTAAAGTTGCACTCACCCAAGAAGTAAACAAACAAATCCAAAAAATCAAAGACAGTGCAGAACTTGCAGCAAAAGATACAATAGAAGAAAATTCTACTGAGACAAAAACTGAGGTGGAGGTTAAAAAAGATGCGATCAATAAACTTCCAGGCGCTGTACTCCCAGCAGTACTACCCACAACAACACCAGTAGTCACAGAACCAACAACTACACTCCCAACAATTCCCATAACACCAACAACGTCACTCAAAGGAGCGGCATCATCTCTCTTCAAAAATAACAGCAGATAAGCTGTTATTTTTTTTGGGAAGTATCTTCTATCTCGACGATTTGATATTCATCGGCCTCGCTTGAGATGTCGGTGTTTTTTACTATCTCTGAATCAAGTGGTGTTATTTTTTCTTTTCGGAGAGTGAGATACATCGCAAGTCCAACCACAATAGCAAAGCCTATAAATAAAAGCGTAGCCATGTCCACAGCGCCAAGTGGGGTTTTGATACTATTGGCGGAAAGTTCAGACTGGATTGATTTTTCATCGTCTGGAATATATGTAGAATTGTTTGGATAGACAAGTGACGGATCAACAGCTACACTCTCTGAAAAAATAGCTTGGCTTGCCTGCGCGATCGGTACTGTCGAAGTAGTAACCCCTACGAGTTTCTTTTCAACCGATACCGGCGATGGGTAGAGAGCCACACTATGCCCTGTCGGAGTAATAAGACTGAGTGTTTTACCGGAGAGTGTATGGATAGCCGAGTTGAGTGTCATCTCACGTTTGCCTGGCAGAAATGTATTCTTCGGAAAAACTAAAGAGTGTCCTATTCCATCTTTGAGTGTCCATCCGGAGATATTAATGGTGCCGGAGTAGAGATTAGAAAGCGTGATCTTATACGTCGGCGTTTCATCCAGAGAAAGTAAAATCGGCGCATCTTCAACAGAAAGGAGGAGTTGGTCAGTGACAACTGGAGTAACATCACTCTTAGAATTATAAAATTCAAAGTAGAGGACATAGCTTCCACTCTCTTGATATTCAAGCTGAAGTGGTGTATTTTTCGTCACATCAATAATCCGTCCGTCGCCTAATGTGTAGACAAAACGTCCGGCTTGATACTCTTGTTTCTTTGGATTCTTCACGAGGGTTGTTAACGTAAAAGGCACATGACTGAAAATTGTCGGCATCGATGGAGTAAGCGTTGCTGTCCAGACAGGCTCTTTCTCTGAATCAAGAAACACAGTCGGCTTAACCACGGGAGGATTTGATGGAGGATTATTATTTCCACCACCACCTCCAGGTGGAGTTGGTGCTTGGGCAGTTTCGCCAGGTGATGGAACTGTGGCAATCCAGCCTGATTCATACCATGATAAGCTGTTACCATCGCCTGTAGCGCCGATTACGGAAGTATAGGTTACTTCGTCAGCCACAACGTTTGTCGCATTAATCATCCTGATCGTATCACCGGTATTCGCCAGACTTACCACTGAGTCGATAACAGTACCAGCATATCCTGGATGGTCAGTAAAAAATGCGCCTGCATTTTGGGTAATGATCAAAAAACCACCAGCGGGGAGAGCAAGACTTCCTTGCCCTCCATTTGCTGGCGGTATATTGAGTACATGATTGGATCCGTCATAGAATTTCCAACCTGTCAGATCTATTTCAGTTCCTGTTTCATTGTGAACTTCAATCCATTCCCGGTCAGTATCTGTTCCTTCAAGATCATACATAATCTCGGTAATTTTTATTTGTTCTCCAAAACCAAATACAGTGTACGGAGCACATACGAGAGCGAGACTTACTATACAAAGTGTGTAGAAGAAACGAATCGATTTCATAGTGTTACTCGAATATTTTATTCAACTCCTCGTGTGGGATTAACGGTGCAGTGCTTGTTTGAGTGGGAGAAGTTTTTTGATCGGGCTCAGCTGGTTTCCGCACTTCAACCACAGTCTTTACTTCCTCTACTGTATCTGTAACCTGAACTAGTTTTGGTGTTGTCGGTTGAGATTTTTGAAGTGCACTTGTGATTGTATCTCGGAGAGCATTGACCGACTCAGGGCGAGCGATCTTCAGATCAACAGACGCCGGACGAAGTGTCGATTGAGGAGCTTGCTTAATAAGGAGATCTTTCAGTGAAACTGTCGGTGTTGGTTCAGATGTTGTTTGAGGTTTTGGAGTTACTGGATGCGGGACAACTTTTTGCACTTCGCTCACAACTGTTGAGAGGATGGACTTGAGATCATTTTTCTCTTGCTTAAATGGCGTGTGAGTAGCTTGAGGCTTTGCAAAAGATGCACGAGGTCGTTCTGCTGTTATCGGAGCTTGCGGTCTTGGTTGAGCTCCTGGCGGAACATATGGACGCTTGGGTGTAAGTGCGGGTGCTGTTCTTGCATCTCTCACTTCTCGTGTATCCCTTACCGCTGGAACATCTCGGACAAATGGTTTTTTGGATTGAGATGGAGCTGCTTGTCCAAATTCAATACCAATGTTCGAGAGTGCTTCATACGATACTTTTACCTCCTCTCGACCTTTCGGTAATCTGAATCCTTCAACGGGAGTAAGCTCCCCCGTCTTAATTTTGATCATACAGTCCTTACAATATATCGGACGCCCAGGAATCGGTTCAAAAGGAACATAAATTTGTTTCTTACATCCCAAACATTCCGCCTTAAATTTACCGACAGCGTTTTCATCATCGAGTGCACCAGGAACTGATGAGCTCCAACGATCAATATCTGCTTCAATTTGATCTCGAGGTTTCGCATACAATCTTCGAGATGTTTCAATAATATGCGCCATCATTTCAGGCGATTCATTCACCGGAATCGGCGGAAGTGTTCGAGCAGAGAACGGACGTGACGTCACGCCATCTACCATGAGTTTGAGATAGATATGATAGTTAGGTAAGTTTACAAAATCTTCTGTAATAAATTCCGGCTCAAATTCCCCTTCGAGCGCAGCACCATCTTCAGCGCCGACACGAAAGGTAATCATCGTTCCGACGTTTCCAAAAACAGCATCTTTCACCGCACTTCCATTAGCAGTTTCGAGTTGGGCGATGTATTGATGAGCGATAATCAAATTCAAGCGGTACTTGCGAGCTTCAGAGAGAATAGATGCGAATGAATCAGTGACGAAGTTTTGAAACTCGTCGACATACA
>CAZEPT010000032.1:0-8449 GCA_964514225.1 uncultured Candidatus Saccharibacteria bacterium | reverse complement strand
TCAGTTGGTAGAGCGCTCCCCTGAAGAGGGAGATGTCGGCAGTTCAAGTCTGCCCTCAAGCACAAATTTAAAAAGCCCCTTTTGGGGCTTTTTAAATTGTGTGAGTGAGTAAAGCACTTGCGTGCTTTACGAGGCAGATTTGCACCCTCCGAGTATTTGTATTTTTCTAATTCATTTCATTCATAAGAAAAATATATCAAGAGCTTTTCCATGTTTTGAGGACGAAGTCCGACAAAACAGAAAAAGGTGTACTGAAGCTGTAAGCTTCAAGTCTACCCTCAAACACACAATAAAAAAGAACCACGAGGGTGGTTCTTTTTTATTGTGATGCTATATTGATTTTACTTTCAGTGTCGCTCTCTTGCTCCTATCTATCTTTGGAAGCTTGAGTGTGAGGAGTCCGTATTTCTCAACTGCTTCTGCAAGGTCTGGATCTATTTCTTGAGAAAGGGCAATGGTTCTTGCGAATGATCCCCAGTAGAGCTCTTTTATAAAAAATTGATCATCATCTATTTTTCGAAGATCATCTCGTTTTCCTTTAAGGATAACCATATCGCGTCCGATGGTGATCTCAAGGCTGTCTGGTTTAACACCTGCAACCATAGCTTGGATCATGACACAATCGTTCTGTTCATAGACATCAACTGATAGTTCTCCGTAGAAATCGTCAGATTCCATCCAGATTTCTTTTTCTGGGCTAGTAGGTTCAGGAAATTTTTTAATAACCTCTTCTTTTTCTTTGGTGATTTCTTCTGACTCAAATGAATCTTCATCTTCGTCAAAAAATGCATCATCAAACTGAAATGTTTTTTTGATTCTTTGGAATAGTGATTTTTTCTTATGCATAGGTTTAGGCTACTTCTTCAAGGGGTATATAATCACCACTCATTCTTCGTAATTTTTCAAAAACGAGAATACTGATAACTGTTACAACCCACAGGAATATAAAAATTTGTAATGTTGATTTTCCTTCTCCTTTCATTATAAATAAGTTGAAGGTACTATGCAATAACACAGCGAGTGCAAGACCGACGAGCGTACTCATATCTTTGATGAATCTATTTTGAAAGAATGCCAATCCCATCATCATTCCGATGAGACCAGAGGTTGTTGCATGGAGAAGCGTAGAACCCATGAATCTCAGGTTGCCCGTGAGGAAGACCACCGTTGCATCTTTCACGATGAGGGGTTTGATGATATAGAGGGTATTTTCAAGTGCAGCAAAACCAAGTCCAACAATCATGAGGTATATCGCATAGTCGACTGGCTGATTTATTTGTCTACTTGGCTTGATGATCAAAATCACCAAGGCAAACTTAACGATTTCTTCAGCGAATGCCCAAAGAATAATGAGATTCTGTTGATTCGTGGTTAAAGTAAGAATAAATTTTTGCACAGGCAGAACCAAGAGTACACCGAGCATTCCTAAGATGAATGTAGCAATAATGAGTCCTCGAGGTTCGGGGTCTTCTTTATCTTCCTGGAGCCAGAACATCATCCAGACTAAAGCAGGAATCGCTCCAATAATAAGCGCTTTTCCGAAAGTCATGAGTGAATCCAGTGAAAAATTTGCAAGAAGACTGTTAGTCATGAATAGGCCATTTGGTTACCATGAGTAATGTTTTCTGTGTTTCAGATTCATTCGGTAACAGTCCCCAAATTTCTTCGGTGACAAATGGCATAAAAGGATGGAGTAGTTTGAGAGAGTTTTCGAGGATGTAATATAGTATCCAAGATCGAGCATATACTTCATCTGAACTTCCTTCATTGAGTAATTGCTTACTCTCTTCAATTAATTCGCTTGCGAGTCTTTGCCAGATAAAATGATATATTTTCTCAGACGCAAGATGCAATTTGTAATTTTCTATATCGGAAGTAACATCCAGTACAAGTTCATGAAACTCTTTGAGGATATTTTCTTCTAAGTCTGATAAATTAGGTTTTTGCTGCAAATCTACTGAGACTGTAGTTGAGAGGATGAAACGGGTGATATTCCATATTTTATTCGCAAAGTGCTTATAACCTTTAATTTTGTCTTTAGAAAGAGCTAGATCAGTTCCAGGAGTGTTTCCTACAATTAATCCTATACGAAATGCATCTGCACCGTATTCATCGATGAGTTCAATCGGACTGATCACGTTGCCTTTTGATTTGCTCATTTTCTGGCCTTTTGAATCGTTAACCATTCCATGAAGATAGACATCTTTAAAAGGTACTTCATTTTTTAAGTAGAGACTAAAAATAATCATTCTCGGGATCCACTTAAAGATTAGATCTCGGCCAGTCTCCATGAGACTAGTCGGGTGGTATGTTTTAAAATCCTCTCCTTCTTCATACCCTAAAGCCAAGAGTGGCCATTGCCCTGAAGAGAACCATGTATCGAACGTATCAGTGTCTTGTTTCCATTCTCCACCGCATGAACAGTGTGAACTTGTGTCTGTATCTAAAACTGCATTCTTGCAGAGTATGCAGATTTTTGCCGGTATCTGAATACCCCAAATAATTTGCCGAGAAATATTCCAGTCCATGCTGTTCTCCATCCAATAACGAAAAATTTTCTCGAAGTTATCTGGGTAGAATGTTACTTTTTTATCATTCACTGCCTCAAGTGCGAGTTTGCATAGCGGCGCCATTTTAACGAACCACTGATCTTTAATTTGCGGTTCTATAATCGTGTTGCACTTGTAGCATGTTTTGACGCTGTGCATATATTCTAAATCAATTTTTTCAATGAGTCCTTTTTCTTGAAGTTTTTCGATGATTTGTGTTCGAGCTTTCGATATGTGAATACCACTAAATTCTCCAGCGATAGGGAGTAGTTTTCCATTCCAATCTATAATTTGTTCCTTATCTAAGGAATGACGGAGAGCAATCTCAAAGTCAGTCTGGTCGTGCCATGGTGTAATGGTCATAACTCCTGTCCCAAATTCCATATCAACAGCAGAGTCTTTAATAATAGTGGCTGTAATCGATCCATTTATCCACTCAAGATTAATTTGTTGACCATGGGTATATTCACTGTAACGCACATCTTCAGGGTGCATGACGACATACTTGTCTCCAAATTTTGTTTCAGGCCGAGCGGTACCGATAACAAATGGACCGTACTTAAGGTAGTAGAACGGATCTTTCTTCTCTATAAATTCAGTTTCCACTTCAGAAAGCGATGTTTGGTGTCGTGCGCACCAATTCACAATTCGATCTCCTCGATAGACCAGCTTGTCGTTATACATTTTATAAAATGTGTTCTGAACATTTTTGATGACATCTTCGTCGAGCGTAAATTTTTCACGAGACCAATCACACGATGAACCGATGCGTCTTGTGTCATCTTCCATAAACTTTTTGTTTTCAATTGTGAAATCATATATTTCTTTATAGAGGTCTTCTGGGGCGAGTTCAAATCGAGTCCGGCCTTCTTTTTCTAATTTCTTTTCATAGACGATCTGAGTTTCAAATCCGGCATGGTCAGCTCCAGGAACCCAGAGTGTTTTATGGCCTTTCATTCGGTGGAATCGAGTGAAAATATCTTGAAGTGTCATAGTGAGCCCGTGTCCAGCATGGAGTCGTCCATTAGCATTGGGTGGAGGCATAATGATGGTGTAGGGCTTAGCATCAGGGAGTGTTATCCCTTTTTCAATACAGACATCAGGATTAAAAAAACCGCTCTCTTCCCAGAGGGTGTAGATTCGCTTTTCAGTCTCAGTCGAGTTGTAGGGGCTGAGGAATTTTTCGGGGATGTCTTTAAATTTTTTATCTTCCATTATAGGAAAATTATAGCAAAATACTCATAAAATTAAAACGAGTATAGAATTTGACTATAATTTTACTTTATACTATAATACGAACAAATAATTTTTTAAAATTAAAACCATTTAGTATGCAGAAAAACATCGTTTACTCCGTCTTCTTATTTGTAGAAGATACGAACACACTTTCTTTTTTCCCGTCAAAATCTGGAAGTGCTCAGCAAAATCAGTATGATTTACCGACATCAACTGAACCCCTGGATTCTTTAGATAAGGTGAAAAGTTTTTTCAGGAAATTTTTAAATGTTGTGGAATTGCCGACGTATCAATTTAAGCAATTTTTTCATTTCGAGAGTGATCCCATTAAATTTACTCACGCAGATCAAAAATCCACAAAAGAATTTGTTGGATATATTGTTCGGGTTAGAACCACAAAGGTCATTAAAACACTTCATGAGAAAAGAAACGGATTTTCTTTTCTACCTGAAGTAGTAATTAGCGGTACAGAAAATTTCTTCTTTACCCCACTTATTGTGAGTGCTGTGCAGAAATTTCTGGAAGCAGAAGAAGGACTCAATCTTGAGTACTCTCCTTCGGAAGAAAACGAATTAGTTACTTCAAATAACTAAACACTAAAACAAAAGCGTACCAACAGCCTTGATTTCATCTAATGGAATTAAGGCTGTTTTTTTATTGTACGAAAGAACACCTGCAATACCGATCATAAGTGCATTATCACCGGTTACTTCTTTGGACGGGATATGGAGCGCAATGTTTTCACTCTCACACCACTGTGTGAATGCTTTTTGGATATGAGTGTTCGCAGAGACGCCACCACCCATAATGAGTGTTTCAATACCATGTTCGTGCACAGCATTTTTTGTTTTTTTTATGAGTACTTCGGTCACACTGTCTTCAAATTCTCGACACAGGTCGAGACGTTCGTCTTCTGTCAGTTCTTTGCCCTGTGTTGCATAAAGGACCGCTGTTTTAAGTCCAGAGAATGAGAAGTTGAGATCCTTAGAATGGAGCATCGGACGTGGAAGTGTAAAAGTTTTCGGCGTAGTATTCTCTCGAGCGAGTTCAGCTAATTTTGATATTTCTGGTCCACCAGGATAAGGAAGTCCAATCAAACGAGCAACTTTATCAAACGCTTCGCCGACAGCATCATCGAGGGTCTTGCCGATGACTTCGTAGTCACCCCAAGCTCTCATGAGGACGAGTTCTGTATGTCCGCCAGAGATGAGGAGTGAGAGTGCGGGAAAGGCGATGTCGGGTAAGGTAAAAGTCTCTTGCCCTTTTGTTGCTACTGAAAGAATATGACCTTCCATATGGTTTACGGGAATAAGTGGAGTATCGGTCAGTACAGCGAGTACTTTGGCAAAATTAATCCCGACCCAGAGTGTTGGCTCGAGTCCTGGGCCAACGGTTACGGCAATAGCATCAAATTTCGGCAGTTCGTTTGTGTTTAAAAATTCTATAAAAAAAGTAGCGAGTTCTGGTTCTCGGTTCAAAATCTTTTCAACAGTACTCAATGTAGTTTCGGATAATTCTGTTGAGTGAGGGATAAGTTGATCTACATCTTTAAGCATCCTCATGAAGAGCGGAATCATATTCTTTTGATGCTCTCTTTTAGCAAGCGCAGGAAAGACCCCACCAAATTCTTGGTGGACGTCTATTTGCGAATGAGTATTGTGTGAGAGAACTTTGAAAGTTTGCGTCTCATGAGTAAAATTTACTTCAAGAATTGCGAGCGAGGTCTCATCACATGAACTTTCGATTGAGAGGATACGCATAGAACATTAAAAATTATGGATGACGTCTATGTGAGCGCCAATTCCGTTGAGACGTTCAGCTATTTCAGCGTAGCCTCGGGTGATTTGGAAAACGTTTCGGAGGATTGATGTTCCTTCGGCGCCTAACATTGCGATAAAGATAGAGGCTGACGGACGCAGCGCCTGAACTGAGATAACTTGAGCGCCTTTGAGCTTCTTACCACCTGTTACCATGACGCGGTGCGGGTCAAGAAGGGTAATATCAGCACCAAGACGGTTGAGTTCTGTAAAATAAATTGCTCTGTTTTCCCATGTCCAATCATGAATAAGAGTATTGCCAGTAGCTTTTGCAGCGATGGGTACGAAAAAAGGGAGGTTATCATTTTGAAGACCAGGGAAAGGCTGAGTGTGAATTTTGTCGTGGAGCGCTTTGAGTTTTGAGGGAACTATCGTGATATCAACGAGCACTGTTCTTTTGTTTTTTGAAAAATATTTTTTTGAAAGAGTAAATTTCTGGCCCATGTGTCGAAGCTTTTCGAGCTCAAGCTCGATGAATTCGATTGGTGTTCGAGAAATAGTGAGTGTCGAGTCAGTCACAATTGCGGCTGCAATAAAAAACATACTCTCGATGGGGTCTTCACTGTTGTAGTGTTCGATTGTCTTGTTGATTTCTTTGACACCATGGACTGTGAGTGTGGTTGTGCCGATACCGTCGATCTGCACTCCCATTTTCTCTAAGAGGAAGCAGACATCTTGAACTTGGTAATTTGGTGGAGCAAATTTGATAGTAGTTTTTCCTGGTATTTTTGCCGCTGCCAAGAGCATCGTGATCGCACCTGTATCGCTTGATTCATAGAGGACGAATTCATTCGGACGGAGTTTTTTTGGTTCGATGATATACGTACTTTCTTTGGTTGTGATTTTAACACCGAGCTTTTGGAGACCGTACTTATGGGCTGAGATAGTTCGAGCGCCCATCTTGCACCCGCCAGAGTTCGGGAATTCAAATTTTTCTCCATAGTGGATGAGCGCTCCTAAGAAGGTGAATGAGCGGATATTGTTGGCTGTGTCGCGATCAAGATTTGAGAAGAGGATTTTTTTCGGTGGTTCCACTTCAAGTGTAGTTTTGCCAACCCATTTTACTTTGACGCCGAGACTTTCTAAGACCGTGATATACCTGAGAACTTCTTCAACATTCGGAATATCATGGAGGATTGTTTTCCCACGATTAAGGAGCGTTGCGCAGAGCATGTTGATTGCGCCGTTTTTTGATGTGTTTGTTTCGATTGTTCCAGAGAGTTTTCGTCCGCCGTGGATTTTGAAATCGATCGATTCAGGAATAGTCAGAATCTTTCTTTCTAAGACGTCGCTTATTTTTGAGAGTTGATCGAGAGTCAGGTTTTGTTTACCGGCTTCAAGGCGGGCGACAGCGCTTTGAGTAGTGCCGAGGGCCTTGGCGAAGACGCCTTGAGTCAGGTTCTTCTCTTCACGGAGCTTTTTAATAAAAGACCCTATTTTTTGGGACTGTTCTGTTTCGTTGTGCCGTTCTTTTGGAACTTGATCCTGTGATGATGTCATGGTGAGAATATAGCATATATGGTATACTTTGGCTATATGTTGGACGTACAAGAACATGTAGCCTTAAGAGACCTAACGACATTTCGACTCGGCGCCACTGCGCGGTATTTTTCAGTGATCGAAAGCGTCGAAGACTTGAAAGAAGCGATTACTCTGTCGAAAGAAAAAAATATTCCCTATATTGTTTTAGGTGGAGGATCAAATACAATTTTTAGTGACGAGGAAGTACTCGAGTGCTATGTTCTCCAGATGAATATTCCAGGTTTTACTGTCGTAGACAATACGAGTACTCATGTACTCGTGCAGGTGGGTGCAGGGATGAATTGGGATGATGTGGTGAAGGAGTCAGTTGAGCGAGGTTTTGGAGGAATCGAAGCATTGTCTGCTATTCCAGGTTCTGCAGGTGCGACTCCCGTTCAAAATGTTGGTGCGTACGGTGTTGAAGTTGCTCAGGTGCTCGAGCATGTTGAAGTGTTCAATACAGAAACAGGAGAGATTGAAACTCTTAGTGCTGAAGCCTGTCAGTTTGAGTATCGAGACAGTATCTTCAAGCACACACAAGGCAAGAAATATATTATTCTCTCAATCACACTCAAGCTTTCTAAGAATAGTCCGGTCTCTATTCCGAACTATCCGGGGGTTATGGAATATTTTGAAAAAAAGGGAATAATCAATCCGACACTGTTGGATGTCAGAAATGCTATTACTGAAATCAGATGGACCAAGCTCCCCGATCCAAAAGTTTTAGCTTCATGCGGGTCATTTTTTAAAAATCCGATTGTTGAAAATACGCTCGCAGAAAAACTCAAAGCCGAATATCCAAACGCCGTTGTCCATGATGTTGGTGGGGGATTCTCGAAGATAGGCGCGGGTTGGCTGATTGATTCGCTCGGACACAAAGGAAAAGAATTTGGGAATTTGTTGATCTATGAGAGAAATGCCTTAGTTATTGCTAATAAAGGTGATGCAACAAAAAAAGAGCTCCTCGCTCTCGTTACTCAGATACAAAAGGAAGTGTTTGAGAAGTTTAGCATCCAAATTGAACCCGAACCGATTTTTGTGTAATATTAAAAATATGGAACAATCATCTGTAATCAATAGTTTTAAAAAAGAATTTCCTCATGTATACACATGGGTAGATGAACCTTTCACTGAATATCCCGAACACGCCCATAAGGGAAATGTTTCGCTATTTATTACTCATGGGTCAGTAACTTTTTTTGGAAGTATAGAAAAGACGCTTAAAGCAGGAGATCGATTTGATGTTCCTGTTGGAGTGTTACATACAGCTAAGGTTGGAAGCGACGGATGTGAATATATTGTCGGAGAAGAAATAGAGGGGGATTC
>CAZEPT010000031.1:0-8809 GCA_964514225.1 uncultured Candidatus Saccharibacteria bacterium | reverse complement strand
CCTGCGACCATCTCCTTAAAAGGGAGCTGCTCTACCAGCTGAGCTACGAGCGGATATATGTAATTAAAAAAATCTTTGAAAGATTCCTATATTTTATAGCATAATTACTACTTTAAATCAAACCTACTATTTTAAAACCCCGCGAAAGCGGGGTTTTAAAATAAGTATTTAAAATGAATTACATTGCTTGCAAGTACATCGCGAGTTGGTATATTGCAGAAAGTCCAACAAGAACGTAAACGATTCTTGAAACAACTGCACCTTGTCCACCAAAAATTTGTCCGATCTCCCAGTTGAAAAGTCCAAGGAGGAGCCAGTTAAGGCCTCCAACAACGAGAAGAATAAAAGTAAGTGTATTTAACATATGTTTTAGTCTATGAGCTAATAAAAGACCGCGGGGTCATATTCATTATATCAATATATAGGAGAGTAAAGCATATAAAAGATAAGGGATGTGGAAAACCTCTTTCTTATGATTCTTTTTCTTTGAGATCTAAACAGACTGAATTAATGCAAAAGTGGTTGCCAGTCTTTGCTTCGCTATCTGGGAAGAGGTGTCCAAGGTGAGATTTGCACTGCGCGCAGACGACTTCTGTTCGATTCATTCCCATACTTCTGTCTTCTCTTTGTTCGGTTGCTCCAGGAATTGCATTATCGAAGCTCGGCCAACCGGCGAGTCCTGTCATACCCGAATGGAACTTTGATTCAGAATAAAAGAGGGGATTATTGCAGACTTTGCAGTGATACATTCCATCTTTTGTCTCTTCGTAGTATTTTCCAGAAAATGGTGCCTCCGTTCCACCTTCTCGAAGAACTTTGTATTCTTCTGGAGTTAATGTTTGCTTCAATACCTCTTCGTTTATTTCAGATTTTTCCATACTATTTTTTTCTCCTCGCGAATCGCGCAGGTCTTATTAACAAAATTTTCTCTCCCTGATCCATTTCTATACAAGGCATAGTGAAGCTGATTTTTTTCAGCATAATTTTGATGTTCTTCTTCAGCAGGGTAGAAGGGTTTGCGTTCCTCTATCGCGACCACGATTTCACTCTCGTACACATGGGAGCCTTTCAACTCCTGAATAATACTTTCGGTAATTTCTTTTTCTTCATCATTCTTATAGTAGATTGCGGGTTGGTACTGATAGCCTTTATCGGCAAATTGACCAGTACTATCTGTTGG
Organism: uncultured Candidatus Saccharibacteria bacterium; assembly: GCA_964514225.1. GTDB lineage: Bacteria > Patescibacteriota > Minisyncoccia > Phycocordibacterales > UBA9973 > CAZEPT01. The sequence continues at coordinate 7,629 of CAZEPT010000031.1, read as the reverse complement.
GTCTATGTGATCGATGAAGAACTGAATAAGTGCACGATATGTGGTGAGGGTTGGATCATAAGTGACTTGTACTGCTTCACGATGCTTAGTTCTATGAGCTGAAACGGCATCATATGTGGCGTTATCTTGTGTGTCGCCCGTATAACCTGAAATGACGTCCAGAACACCCTCAGCATGACGTAAATCATGTTCCACGCACCAGAAGCATCCACCAGCTAGAATAAGGGTTTTCTTTTTCATAGATTAATTGTACCATGGTCGGCAACAACCTTATTTTGGTATATACTCATACCATGAAAAAAAATAAGTCAGTAGTTCTTATTCTCGACAATCTCCGGAGTGTCTATAACACAGCATCCCTTTTTCGGACCGCTGACTGCGCCGGTGTTTTAAAGATACACCTCGTGGGTACTACACCCACACCAGTTGATAAATTTAATCGACTCCGTAAAGACTTCGCTAAGGTGTCACTCGGTGCAGAGGGGGCAGTAGCGTGGGAATACACCAAGACAATGGCACCGGTGTTAACCAAGCTCAAAAAACAAGGATATACGATTTATGCTCTCGAACAAGACAAAAAATCAGTTCACTATAAAAAAGCTAAGTATGCTGACTATGTTGCGCTTATCTGTGGTAATGAACCGTATGGCATAGATAAAAAAGTCCTTACAAAAGTAGATACGATTATAGAAATTCCTCAATTCGGTACCAAAGAGTCATTGAACGTTGTTGTGGCAACCGGCATAGTACTTTTCGAGATAGTAGGATAGAATGAAGGTAAATTAAAACTTCATACCATATGGAAAATATCTTTTTTAAAACGTATATTTTCCAAGAGAATATACGTAAAAATTTTAAAATCAAAATACCTCTTTTTTCAAGCATATTACATCTAGATTGGATCTACTTGGATTCAGATAAAGAAATAGAGCATATTTTAGTTAAACGCCGTGGGCGATTTATGATTTTTAAGTATTTTTTAATAGTTAAGAATCACTCACTCGATGGAGAATCTAGGAAGATCGAGGATACGATCACTCATGTGCAATATCTTTCATATAAGCAAAACTCCATTACTCATGTAGTAAAAAAACGCAAAAAGTTTTCTTATAGCAAGGACGGTAAAACATTTGAGATTACCTATGACAGGTATCAGAATAATTTAGCACCCCTTTCTGTGATCACTGTTAATTCCCAAAAAGAAGAGGATTTGAGATTTTTTAATATCAACCATCTTGTATCTTCTTTAGCTGAAGAGTCTCAGTTGAGTGGGCTTGAATTGGTTTATCATGTAATAAAAAAACGGTCTCTATGACCGTTTTTTTGATATCTAACTCTGATGCACTGGACAAAAGTGAGCACTTCGACTCCCGACCATCTTTCTTTCTATAAATCCTCCACAACCCTTCTTCTTGCAGGGTTTTTTTGTTTCCCTATAGACATTATGTTTGCCGTGGAATTTTCCTTTTTCACCCAAAATATTTCTGTAATCGCTTGTAGAATCTCCTCCAAAGTCTATTCCTTTTTTGAGAACCTCGATCATAGCTGTATACATTTTTTTGAACTCACTCGGACTTATATCTTTTACTTTTCTCTCGGGATGGATACTTGAGAGCCACAAGAGTTCGTCGGAATAAATATTGCCGATACCAGCGACGATCTCCGGATTCATGAGAACAGTCTTGATACTACCTGTCATTTTTTTCTGGAGTCTGTCCCTAAAATCTTTATCGGTAAATACTTCGTCGAGTGGCTCTGGTCCGATATTGCCTAGGTGTTTTTTGTGGTCGTCTGTAGTAGATAAGAGGGTGACCTTGGCGAATTTACGTGAGTCGCAGAGAACAAGCTGTTTCTCTGTTTTGCCTTTTTGAAGTGTCCATACCACATGGACGAACCTGTTGTAAGGATCATGTAAGGCATCATTTTTTTCAGTCGGGGATACGATCCAGATATTTTTCTTTTTTTCGTAGGTGTACTTTCCCATCATCATATGTCCGGTCATTTTCAGGTGTACGAGGATTACAGTTTTGTTGTCGAGATGGATCAAGATGTTTTTACCCCGGCGCTCGACTCTGATGATTTTCTTGCCGATAACTACTTTTTTGAAACACTCAAAAAACACACTGCTCTTGAGTGTATCTTTAAATTGGTTGATTGGATTTTTGACGGCAAGGTCCGTCCAAACCTCCGCGATGGTGAAGCCGACAGTATGGGCTTGCAAACCATTGACGGTAGTTTGAACTTCAGGGAGTTCTGGCATATGTTATTTTCCTAAGAGCTTCAATGCTTCCTTAATTTTTGTATTAGTGTCCGTTATATCGTTCGGAATTTTCTGAAGAGCATCACGCGCTTCGTTTTGATTAAAGCCGAGTGTTTTGAGTGCCTCGATAACGTCACTATCGCCACGAAGCACGAATCCATTCTCATCCGTCTTAAAGAGTGCCAGCTTGTCGCGCAGTTCGATGACTACTTTTTCAGCTGTCTTTTTACCGATACCTGAGACGCTCGTGAGGTAGCTTACTTCGGATCCTGCGATAGCTTTCTTGAGATTATCGAGTGATGAAACCGCCAGAATACCAAGGGCGCCTTTTGGCCCGACACCGGAAACAGAGATGAGCATCTCAAAGAAGTCCCGTTCGTTCATAGTCTTGAAGCCATAGAGATCAAGCGCATCTTCTTTGACGACTAAATGGGTAAAGAGGGTGAGAGTATCTTCATTCCCGATTTCAGCGAGAGTGCCCATAGTCAAAAAGACTTTGTAGCCAATTCCTTGGACGTCAATAAGTGCATATCTGTCTGTAATAAGGCTTGGGGTTCCTGTGAGTGATCCAATCATGGAATCATTATACGTGATAAAGGTCAAACGAGGAAGGATTCCTCTAGGGTATTTGTAATCAGGAAGTTTTTATGGTATATATACTGTATGTCACGCCTGTGTCTCAGGCGCGCATATCCTTCCAGAAGTGAGATAATTTTGGAATAAAGGATTGCCCATCTAGCACTTGTATCTCATTATTACGTTAAATTTAAAATTTATATACCATGCCAATTACAGCATCAGCAAAAAAAGCACTTCGTGGATCACTTCGTAAGAAGAAAGTAAATGACCAGCGAAAGAAAACCATGAAAGATGAAATGAAGAAAGTAGAGCGCCTCGTCAAAGAAAAGAAAGTTGACGAAGCTCGAAAGCTCGTTTCAAGCGTATTTCAAACTATTGATAAAGCTGCAAAGAAAGGAGTCATCAAGAAGAACAACGCTGCAAACAAGAAGTCTCGAATGTCTCGTATCACGAAAGAAGCAAAAGCGTAAAAAGAATACATAAAAAAGACCCTGTGAAAACAGGGTCTTTTTTGGTACCATAGAGATATGAATCTTTTGAGTGGAATTATTCTCACAGTAGCTTGCAAGCGAAAGACGTTTCTTGAGAAAAAACTCAAGGACGCTGTTTTGGAACAAAAAAAGATTTTTCAGTACTTGATGGAGCTCTATGACGGTAACGACTTTGCAAAAAAATATGGAATATCTTCCAGGGAGACATATGAAGAGTTTCAAAAAAAAGTTCCTGTGGTTACGTATGAAGAATTTTTCCCATACATAAAGCGTATGCTCTTAGGGGAGTCTGGTGTAGTAAAAGCACCTTCAATCAGTACTTTTGCCAAATCCTCCGGGACGACGAATGCAAAGAGTAAATATATTCCACTGACTACAAATAATTTAAAGCATAATCACTATCAAGCAGGTCGGGATATGATTGTCTGGGCAGTTGCTGAATATCGTAATACAGAATTCGTGCACGGTAAAACGATCGGAACCACCGGAAGTTTTTCTGTTGACCCTCTCTATCCACATGCACACATTGGTGATGTATCTGCGCATCTGTTCCATTCATTACCATGGTACGCACGGCGGACACGTGTTGCTGATAGTGATATCATGCTCCATGATTCTTGGCAAGAGAAGCTTGTTGGAATCGGATCTCGCGCGAAACAACAAGATGTGCGTACACTTCTGGGTGCTCCAACATGGATGATTCATATCTTTGATGAGGTACTCAAACAAACAGGCAAAAAAACAATTTCACATGTATGGCCGAAGGTCTCTATGTTTTTTCATGGAGCCGTTCGTTTCGATCCGTATAAAAAAGTTATCGAAGAAAAAATAGGTCGACCGATTGACTGCATGAATATTTACAATGCGTCAGAAGGTTTTTTTGGTTTTCAGTATAAAAAAGAAAACGCTGATCAATTTGTACTTCTTACACATCATGATATATTTTATGAATTCATTTCTCTTGCACTTTTTCGTGTAGGATCTAAAGAGGCAATACCACTCTCTCTGGTAACGACCGGTATTGAGTATGTGCTCGTCATTACGACGAGTGGGGGACTCGTCCGCTATGTTGTTGGTGATACGATTCGTTTTGTTGGGACAAAACCGTTTGTGTTTGTGCTTACTGGGCGTACTAAGCAGTGTTTGAATACATTTGGTGAAGAAGTTGTTTTGGATAACATTGAAGAGGCGCTTCGTGAGACGCTTGAGCATTTTGATCTTTCTGTCTCAGGATATACAGTTGCACCTGAAGTTTTTGGTGACGGAACAGGGCGACATGTCTGGGCGATTGAATTTGTCACAAATCCAGAAAATAGTGAAGAATTCAGTGTGCACCTCGATCAAGTCCTTCAAAAACTGAATTCAGATTATGAAGCAAAAAGGACGAATAATCTTGTGTTGTCGGCTTTGTCGATTGAGATTGTTTCAAAACAGGCTTTTATGAGGTGGCTTGAAAAGAGGGGTAAGTTGGGTGGTCAGCATAAAATCCCCGTTATTACAGAAGATATCTCTATGATTAAAGAATTAAAAACATACTAATATTATGAATACAAAAAACCATTTACTTTATTTTTATGGCGAAGAATGCGATGACTGTATCCGTATGCTTCCTCGGTTGGAACGGCTCTTAAAAGAAACTGGGCTTGAACTCGAAAAGCATGAGGTCTGGCACAATATAGAAAATGACGCGCTCTGTATGGAGTATGATAAAGATGGCGCTTGCGGAGGTGTACCGTTTTTCATAAACACAAAGACAGGGGATACGCTCTGTGGGGAAGTGACCTACAGCGAACTCAAAGAATGGGCAGAGAAATAGTAAAAGGGGGGAGCGCCTTGGGCGCTCTCCCTTTTTGTTATTCGTGCGGAATAAGTACCAAAAGTGTGATTAAAAGCATTGCACCTATGATGAAGCCAAGAATTGTTTTTGTGGTCCACTTCGTATGCCTTATATCGGTGAGTACTTTCCAGACAACAATTCCTGCTGAGAGCGCAATGAATGCAATTTCTAGTGCTTCACTATGGAAAACAAAACCCAAAAACACGGAAAGTGAAACCATGAGTGAAATTCCAAGTGCCTTTTTTGGGCTTATACCGCTTTCAACCAAGAGTATTTGTTGGCCACCTTGTTGTATCACTTGGTGTCCTAATATTCCTACAAGTGCTGTCATACCGACTGCAGGGGAGAGCGCAAAAGATGCGATGATAGAAATTCCATCAACAATATTATGGAAAAAATCTGATATAAGAATCTTCACCATGCTTGCCTTACTGTGCCCATGATCGTGATGGCCATCTGTATCATGTTCATGGTGATGATGAAATTCTTTAACAATATATCCAATAATAAATGACAATGCTATACCAATACCGAACCAGAGAGTTGATTGCCCAATTCCGCCATGCTCAATACTTTCACTCATAAGTATATAAATAAGTGCTGTATATACACCAAGCCCAAATCCACGGATTATGGGTTTACTGAAAAAGCTTTTCTCTCGAGGAAGTAAAAATATAACCAAGACAGGGATAACCCCAACCAAAATCAATGCAATATATGTATTCATATAGCTTGAGTATACTGTTTTTCTAACTATATGCAATTTAGTTGCATATAGTTATCCACATGGAATTATTTGTAGTATACTGGATTTATATGAAAGGAAGTGAAACGATTGATATCCTAAAAGGTAAAAAACTTCGAGTGACTCCCCACCGATTAGCTGTGTATGAATTTTTTTTAAAAAATAATACTCCCATTCCAGCAAAGGTGGTGTATGAAAAACTACAAAAAACAGGAATCGACCAAGTGACAGTTTATCGCGTTATCCGTTCTTTAGTAGACTCAAAACTTATAAAACAAATAGATTTAGGAGAAGATCAGGCATATTTTGAATTAGTTGACGAACATGATCATCATCACGTTGTCTGTAACAGGTGTAAAAAGATTGCTGATTTCACGGGGTGTGAGATTGATCAAATTATGAGCCGTGCACTCACGCAGAGCCAATTTTCGAGTATAGATACTCATTCATTAGAGCTCTTTGGAGTCTGTAAAAAATGTGCCCAATAGTGAACATGAATAAAATTTCTTTTTTTGTAGGTTTGTTGTGTGTACTTTTTTTGCCAAGCATTACGAGTGCAAATACACTGGAAGATAAGCAGGGAATTACAAAAGCCGTAGTCGTTTCTATTGATGGAACACAAAAAAGATTTTCTGAGCTTTCCCAAAAAGAAGAATTAGTTCAGATTTTAAGTGCGGAAATAATTTCAGGGAGAGAAAAAGGAAAAGTAGTGTCTATCGAGAACGACTATATCGAACTTTCTCAAGGTAAAAAGTTTTTTATACAAAAACATATTGATGAAACAACTCAAGTAGAAGTGTATTCAGTTTCTGAGCCTAATCGGCTACCAAGTATTATCTTCTTTACTGTTTTATTTCTCGTTATTTTATTCACCTTCGGTGGAATTCAAGGCGTCCGTGGGTTGATAAGTCTTATTATTTCTCTTGTTCTTATTATCTTTGTGTTAATTCCGTCGATGCTCAAAGGGTATTCACCAATTCTTGTGTCACTTATTGTGTCATCGGTTATTATTGTTCTTGGTTCGTATATCACTCATGGATTTAATCGAACTACCACTGCCGCTGTTATGGGTATGATAGGGGCGGTGGGCATCACGGGAATTTTGTCATTTATCGCAGTTCATTCTACGTATCTCTCTGGGTTTTCTTCAGATGAATCAATTTATTTACAGTCGGCAACTCAAGGATTATTTAACGTACAAGGGCTACTTCTCTCAGGGATCCTCATTGGACTTCTTGGTGTGCTTTATGATGCTGCTATTTCTCAAGCTGTAGCTATTGAAGAGCTCCTTCGTGCGAATAAAACTATGAGTATTAAAGAACTTTATAAACGCGGAATTCGTATTGGAAGAGAACATATTGGCGCTCTTGTTGATACACTCGCCATTGCATACGTTGGGGCATCCCTCCCACTTCTGTTGCTCGTGGTTCATTCAGGGGGTAGTGGGTCACTTGCGTATACGATCAATCGTGAAATATTTGCTACAGAAATTATAAGAACACTCGTCGGAAGTATCGGACTCATTCTCGCTGTACCTTTAACGACGTATATCAGTGTTTTGGTTCTGAAGAATTCAAAAAACCTTGGGCAGAGAGAATCCATCCACCATCACCATTAATTTTTCGTTTGTATATAAGTTGTTCTGTTATTTTGAAAAATCAAAAAAATAAGGTATAGTGCATATACCTTTGGTCTCGTCGTTCAATGGATAGGACGC
>CAZEPT010000030.1:0-9162 GCA_964514225.1 uncultured Candidatus Saccharibacteria bacterium | reverse complement strand
TCAAATAGAAAAAGTATGCAGTGATTTGGTGGCTGAGGGTTTAATCAAAGAAACAAAGAAATATTTTTTGCTCTAGTGAAGAGCAAAAAATATTTCTAATTTCAAATGACAAATTACCAATGAAAAAATAAAATACAAAACAGCGGGGTGGCATAGCCACCCCGCTGTTTTTTTAATTATTTATTTTGTATCTTTTAAATCATAAATATTCGTCATACCCACTAGGAGTACGAATACTGCAAGTCCAACAAACAGTGTCTGGTATGAAGTGTATGTGAGGATAATTCCACCAACGCTTCCGAAAACCAAAAGTGACAAAGGGGCCATCCCCTTAAATACAGGAATACTCTTCTTGTATTCTATTGTGTTGCTGAAAAAGTATGTATCGTTCATGACTTCAAGTGTACACGCCCCTATGCGAGTGCATAATAAAAGCAAAGCAACACTGTAGATAGTATGGTTTTTGATGATTGCAAAAATAAAAACGGAAACAAAAATCAAGATGTATGAAAAAATTATCAATTCTTTTTCACCTATTTTTTTATCCGCAATTCTTCCGAGAGGGTATTGAAGCACTGCAAATGGTATAAGCATGATTGAAAAGATGACCCCAATTTGTGCGAATGAAAAACCAAGCTCATTATGGAGATAGAGCGGTGTGAAAATAACCATGATAGTGTAAAACGTCTGCAGGATAAATTCAGATACAACTATTTTTCGTGTTCCTATTTCTTTGAGTGTGTACCGTATCTTTTCAAAAATAGATGTTTGAGTAAAAAAATCTTTCTTTGTTTGGGAAACAACGAAGAGGGAAATGAGGGCAAGGGTCAGGTAGAGCCCGCTATTGATACCATAGATGTAGCGTGGATTTGCACTAGCAATAAACCCTCCCAGGAATGCAGCACCGATCCAAGAAAGATTTGTGATTGCGAGGTATGCCCCACGGAGAACCCCTTCTCCCTCCTTTTCATTTTTGTGGGTTTCAACTAAAATGTCAGTTGAAAATTTTGTGATGACTAAACTAATCTGCATGAACATGAATGCAAGAATGATGCCCATGTGATGAGTTGATATTGATAAGAAAAGTGAAGACACACCTGCAATAATAAGGCTCGCTACGAGTGTTTTTTGTACGCCGAATTTACCACCGAGGTATTCAAAGAAATACAAAACTAAAATTGTGAGGAGCGCTGTTATCGAGTATACGAATCCAATAGTCTCTACAGAGAGAAAGAGTTTGAGATAGGAGGCGTTAAGGTATGCAGCGAGTGCAATACAGAATGAAAAGAAGAATCCTATTGCAAAGAGGCGTCGTTCTTGAGTGATCCGCATACAATTACATGACCAGAATAACTGGAATAATCAGTGGTTTCTTAGCTGTTTTTTGGAAGAGGAATCGAGAGAGGCTTTCACCGACTCTGTTTTTAACGTACTCAATATCGATTGTTCGGATCGTTTCTGGAGTCTGTTCGGTATTTTTCTTAATGATGTTGCGTGCTTCTTTCAAGAGTTCTTGAGATGTTTTTAGGTAAACGAATCCACGAGAAATAATATCAGGAGATTTTCGTAGTTTCCCTGTTTTACTGTCGAGTGTTGCAACGAGCACGAACATTCCGTCTTCGGCCAAAAGTTGGCGATCACGAATGACGACATCTTGTTCGTCACCGATAGAAAATCCATCGATCATCATCGGAGATGCTGGAATGGTTTCTTTTCTTCGGATCATTTTTGTTCCTTCTTCGATGATTTCGATGACTGTTCCATTATCAGGAACGATGATATTTTCATCAGGCATACCAAGTGTCAGTGCGAGTTCGCGGTGACGCTGAAGCATGTAGTGACTTCCGTGAATAGGAATGAAGAATTTTGGATGAGTCTTTCTGTGGAGCCATTTGATATCTTCTTGGTTTCCGTGACCAGTCGCATGAACATATTCTTCACCAGTTCGGTAAGAAATAATATGCACTCCTTGGCGAGCAAGATTGTCTTTTAGTCTTGCAACAGCGATTTCATTTCCTGGAACAATAGAGGCAGAGAGAATGATAGTATCACCTTTTCTGAGGGTAAATTTCTTGTGGCTCTTATTTGCAGCACGGTTGAGTGCAGCAAATTCTTCACCTTGTGCTCCTGTCATCAAAATAATGACGCGGTCTGGTGGATATTTGTCGGCGTCTTCAATCGGAATGAGTGTGCCTTTTCCGGGGTGGAAGATACCTGCTTGTTCTGAGACTTCGAGGTTTGTTTTCATTGAACGTCCATCAATAGCAACTTTTTTACCGAGTCGTTCTGCAATTTCCACAATCTTCACGAGACGCGTAATATGAGAGGCAAAAGCCGCCATGATAATACGTCCCGTACCGCGCTTGATAAGATTTTCAAGACCTGCATGAACCTTACTTTCAGGAAGCGAGAATCCTTCATTCTCGACATTTGTTGAGTCGGTCAAGAGAAGAAGTACTTTTTCTTTGTCGAAAATTGAGTATTCTTTTTCTTCTTCTTTTGAAACAACACCATCTATTTGATCAAGTTTGTAGTCTCCTGGTGTAACGATAATACCGTATGGTGTTTCGATGATGACACCGACTGAGTCTGGAACAGTGTGGGTAACTCCGAAGAATCGAATTTTCATCGCGCCGAGTGTAATCGTACTATTGTTTTCAATAATGTGTGTATCGAGTGCTGGGAATTGAGGAAACTCAGTTTGTCTTTTTTGAATGAGTAAAATACTGAGGTTTCGAGAGTAGAGTGGGGGATTACCAATACGGCTCATTACCACAGGAATTCCACCGATGTGGTCCAAGTGGCCGTGAGTGATGATAACTCCACGAATGCGGTCTTTTCGTTCCTCTAAGTAACTTGTATTTGGAACCATATAGTCGATACCAGGTGTCGCATCGTTTGCGAATTGCATCCCGACATCCACTACGATAATATCGTTACCGATTTCGATTGCTGTACAGTTTCGTCCAATTTCTTCAACTCCTCCAATAGGGATGATACGAACGACTCCAGGGGCTGGTCGTTCAAGCGTACTTTTTTCTTGTCTTTTTTTAGGGGCTTGGCTTCCTTGAGAACGGAATTCTTGGTACTGAAAAGTACCAGTTCGCTTTTTCTTTTGTGAGGACGATGCAGATGAAGACCTGTGAGGAGATCCTCCTGTTCGTGTTGGTCTTTTACCTGTTCGATGTTGTGGTCTTCTTGGTCCTTGAGAAGGCTCTTCTTTTTTTATTGACTCGAGTATTGCACCGAGTGGTGTTTTTGATTTGTTGTTCATGTAATATGTGTTAATTTTTCTTTATAAAGATTTTCCAGATATGATCAGTTTTGATAGACCATAGATGAATATTGAAGAAACGAGAGTTACCGTTTTTAACATCTATATTTTTATTGAAGATGTCTTTTGAAAAGGCATTGATATACATCGGCTCAAAAAGGAAAATCGCTGGTTTATCTTTTTCGATTTCTGCTTCAAGCGCTTGCAAGTTTACTTGTTGTTTTTCTTTGTTTTCTTCTTTTCTGATTTGTTCTAATAATGTGTCTGCTTTTTCGTTGACGTACATGCTGACGTTGAGTCCGGGTGCGTTTCGTTCGTGCGAATGCCAAAATGCATAGAGGTTATTCGGTTTACTGAGCACTTGTCCGAATAAGAGGGCTTCGTAATCTCTTGGGTTGAGGACGTCTTGAATAAATGCACTACTATCGTATGTGCGAATCAGGACGTCTGCGCCGAAGGTATTCAACTGTTCTTGGGCTAAGATATTAATGAGCTTCAACTCTTTTACATCAGTTGTGCTGATTGTGAATTTAAGTGTTTTTTCTCCTTTCTGCCAAATACCTTCTTCGTTTTTCTCCCAGCCAGCTTTCTCCATGAGTGAGTTTGCTTTTTCGAGATCGTATGTCTTCTTTTCTATTGATGAAGTAATAAAGGGGACTGCGCCATCTTTTTGCGTCGCGTATGAATTAAAGACCTGATCAATTATTTTTTGTTTATCGAGAGCATATTCAAGGGCAAGAACAACATCTGTGTCTTGGAAGATATCTGATTTTGTTTTATTAAAAAATATACCAAAAAGCCGAGGAAGTGTTGTTGTTTCAATTGTTTTATTTTCGACAAGAGAAATAGTGTCTGGGCTGATTCCACCCACTGTGTCTATCTCGTTATTGTTGAGGGAGTAGATGGCTTCCTTTTCTGTTGTGAAAAATGAAAATTCAAGCCTTTTGATGTAAGGTTTACCTTCTACATAGTCTCCGTATCGTTTAAATGTAATTTTTTTTGGGATTCCACCACTGTCAGAAGTAATTGCGTCTAGCATGTATGGGCCAGCACCAATAGGGGCTAAGTTGTTGTCACTTAGAATAAATTGTTCAGGGGTGACGTTTTCCCACTTTTTCTTCGAAAGTATTCCCACAGTGAGCATGTCTAGAAAATCTGGAAATTTTTGCTTTAATTTAAATTGGATTGTTTTTTCGTCGATTACCTCAGTGGTTACACCAACCCAGGTTGCTTGTCTAGGGCTCTTGATTGTTGGATCTTGAATTTGCTTGATAGTGTACTCAACATCTTTTGTTGTTAATGGTGTCTTGTCTTGAAAAAAAATATCATCTTTTAAGGTGACTCGATAAGTGAGGCCGTCTTCTGAAACAGTGAAACTCTTAGCGAGGAGTGGGTTAATATTTCCGTCAGCATCTTTTTTAAAGAGCCCACGAAATACCAAGTTTGCCATGTCTTTTTCTGTGTCGTTAACCGCGAGTACGGGGTTAATAAACCTGATCGTACCCACGATTCCTTCACTGTAGACACCACCTGGTGCAGGTACAGTATAGAGATTTCTTTTTGTTGCTCCATACAGAAGACTAATCACTGAGATAATAATGAGGCACAGCCCAAAATAGAACCATACCCATTGCTTAAAAGTGAATGTGTTTAAAAATTCAATGTATTTTTTATTTTTCATAAAGATAAAAGAGGTCATATGCACTAATGTGCATAGACTAATATATTATATATAAAAATAGATACTCTCGTTGTTATTTCAAAATAACAAAAACAGAAGATACGATGAAAAGCATCCCGAGAAAGATAGTAAATCTGTAGAGAAATTTTTCAAAACCACGGCGAGTGAATTTCACTCCGCTGCTTGTATCGCCACTGAAGGCTCCGAGACTTGCGTCTGATTGTTGAAAGCAGACGGTAATGATCATAAGGATGCTTGAAGCAATCTGTGTCATTTGTGCGGCTGACTGTAGAGTAGTATTCATATACGTAAACTAGTATATCAAATAATGCCTTTTTTTGCAATAAGTTGGGGTGCCTTTTAGATAAGGTTTTATTTAGGTTTTTTGGCGCTTAAAACAGATGGTCTACTCTTTTTCTTACTTGAAACAGGGGATTTACACTCTGGTGCTCCACAATGACATCCTTTAGGTTTGATAAATTTATCAAAAAATTCTTTTCCATAATCATACGTAATTTCACTCCCAGCTAAGATGGGTTTAATCGCTCGGATGAAAATTCGGTCTTCAATATTCCACGCTTCTGCGTTTGGATTACAAGAGTAGTTGATGTACCGAGCAGTGTTATATCTTGGGCTTCCATCTATGGTGTAGGTGTCGCTCACATCAAAGAGATACTGCGTCGTCAGATTTTCAGATTGTTTATTGGTTAATTTTTTACCGACGTATTCAATAATCCATGACTTATCTTTGATTGTTTCTGTTGCAAAGAGTCCGAGGCCGTTGAGACCCTTCTTTACTTTGTATTTTTCTTGGTCGATGACCTTGGGTATTTTCATCACTTTATTAAATACTATTTTTTGCTAAATACCAAGTGCATATACTATTGGTTTATTCTGTAGGCGATCCAAATCCCAAAAAGCGCGCCAAGCGTACTCAACAGTAGTCCCCACAAGGAAAAGATGCCCGCTCCCCAGATTTTTGGGATGAGTCCTCCTATGAATCCAAAGAGTATTATAGACATCCATGTTAGTTTCTTGTCCATACGCTAATCAAAAATAGACCCAAGGTATTCATTGATCTGTCTCTGGTCAAGATCGTAAAAGTATTTTTCTTCATCATGAAGTCTTTCTGCAAGTTCTATGCCTACAAAGCGCCAATGCCAGGGTTCGAATTGGTAGTACTTGTTATTCGAAGGATACGACAGAACAAATCCATAGCGGTAGGCATTTTGAAGAAGCCAAGCATATTCAGGTGTTTTATCAAATCCGGCAAATGTTGAGCCGACAGACGCTGTGGTAAAGTCGAGCGTTGTGCCCAACTGGTGTTCTGAATATCCTTGGTCTGCTGAGAACTGATTTGCTTTAGTTGTGCCGTAAGTAGTCTTATAGCTTGATTTGAGGGTTGCTTGTGTACCAAAAGACCTGTAGGCCGAGATAATTTTTAAGTCTAAATCATCATCTCGTGAGGCTTCTAAAAGTTTTTTCAAATAAGGTGCGACACTTCCATGTATCTGAAGTGGAGTGTTCTTATTGAAGAGATAATCTTCAATAATATTGGTGAGTTTTATGGGAATGTAGTTTTCGTTGAGGAAATACACTTTAGAGTATTTTTGGAGGAGTTGCGGATCTGTTTTGGCGAGTTTTTCTAAATCACCAACACTTGATTTAATAGTACTGAATTGGTCGAGGAGCGTTCCGCTCTTTGCTCGTTCATTTTCTAAGATAAGCATGAGGTCCTGGTTTTGGTCTTCGAGTGCTTTGATTGATAGAGAGAGCGCGCCTATTGATTGGTCCATAGTAAGAAGTGTGGTCTCATTTCCGCTCTGCAGGTGTGCGAGCATGCGATAGCGATATTCAGTATGAGCGGTGACGATGCCGATTATGACGAGTATGAGTAAAAGCCCAAATACCCATTTAGGAATTTTTCGTAGAAAGGGTCTTTTTGTATCCATAGTGATAGTGTACCATAACACCGTCTGTGTATTTGATGGGTGCGTGATTATTTTTTACTCCTCAAGATCAGTGTCGTCATGGTTGTGTTGAGGATAATCATGACGATGGAGTGAAGCGTAGTCGCTATGTTATATGCCCCGAGGGAAAAGAGCGTAAGGATATGACGTGAGACATTCATGGCATAGAGAATTGGTGTTTCTGATTTTGGGTGGTGCCATGTTTTTCGCAGCGTCGGAATAAATGCAACGAGGTCAATCGTGACAACGATGATGACTGATATGGTTGGGTCTTTCGTGAGAATCCACGGAATGAAACCGAGTAGTGCACAGATGAGGAAAATGGTGTCAATTTTTCTGATCTGTTTAAATCCGTACTGAAGCGAAAAAATAAAAATAATAATGGTAAACAATTCTGCGACACCAGTCGGGAGTGCGCCGATACCTGCACCTTTTTGCAACCCTCCAAAAAATGTCGTCAGAGAAACGAGTGACCAGACAAGCCACGTGTATGGGTGGGGTTGTATTTTTTTTCGTATAACATCACGTAAGTAGGGGATATTCCCAACAAGAGCAAGGATTGATGCAATGATTGCGAGAGCTTCTTTCATGTGTACTACTCTTCTATGATTACTTTGGTTCCTAAGTCAGCCCATTCGTATAGTTTTTTTGCATTTTCAGGAGATTGATTAACACAGCCGTGAGACATTGGGTTTCCAAAGTTATTATGCCAGTAGACACCATGAATAACAGATCCATCTGCACTAAAATAGAGATCCCAAGAAACACCAGGGAGGTCATAATACTGTTCCGCTGGTGCGCCAGGGAGTGGTCCTTGCATGTAGCGACTCGGAGTTTTTCTGAAAATGGTAAATTTTCCAATTGTAGTTCCATCGAGCCCTACTCCGGTTGAAATTAACTCTTCCATAAAAAGTGTGTTACCTTCGTATGCGCGAAGCGTCTGATCTGAAATGTCCACAACGATACGTTTGTTTGAGGGAGGTGTCTCTTTGGTATAATCAAGATCACCGACATTTTCAAAAACACGAACTTTTTGATCGACTTTCGCTATGTACCAATCTCCGGTGATGCGTTCTGGATAACTAATTCTTTTATCAAAAATGACCTTGTACCAATCGTACCCGTCCCTGTAGACTGGAGTTGGTTCTACTCTGAAGACCATACCCATACGCAGTGGTCGGAGTGTTGGGGAGCCTAGTCCAGGACCAGAACGCAAATTAATACACGCACCTTCAAATGCCCAGTTACATCCTCCGACGATTTCGATGTAATGGGGGAGCAGTGGTTTTGGTTCTTCTGGAATTTCTTCCACTACAGGTATTTCTTGTGACGTAGGGGGCGGATTTTTTGGAGTATTCGTAGACTTATAAAAAATGATACTCAGGGAGAGAAGTGCGATAAGAATTATAATTAATCCTCCGTATAAAAGTTTTCTATGTTTTTCGGTGATTTTTTCTTTCAGCTTGGTTGATGTGTGGTGTTTCTGAGTGCTCATGTGTGTAGTATAGCATAGCGTGCAATGAGGTTTTTATTATTATGTTTCAAGTGTGGGATGATGTTCGAATGAGGATAGTAGGGGAGAAATAAAAAAAACTGCCCAGTAGTAGGTGCAGTTTTAGAATAATAAATTAAATTAATTATTCATCAGGTTCAATAATGGTACCTCCACAATTATTACAAAATTCATCATTTTTGTTACAGATTGTGCCACAACTTATACATGCGTAGATACGATAAATCATGGAAATTATTCTCTTTTTCATTTTTTGTGATTTTAATATTTGTTTCAATTTTAACATATTGAAAAAGAAAGTCAAATATGATAAACGGATTCGATCCTTACAGGATCAGTACACCTTTTCCATCCACTTTCAGTGGATAAGGAAAAGCTCTTCGCATCCTATACGTAAGCCACGCAGGTGGCTTACTCGGAGGAGCTCAAAAAATCAAAAGCCCCCGAAAGGGGACTTAAGATTTTTGCGAGCTCCCCGTACTGGACGAGTTTAGAACTCTTAACTGGGTTCAAATTAAAAGAGATATTGAGTTTTCTAAGATTTTTGAGCTGTTTCCAATGGTAGCACTTCAGAACTAGGATAACTTTTCTAAAATTGGAGTATCGTCAGAATTAAGCGGTTCCAGATTTTTTTCTTTATGTATTTTTTGAACTAAATCAAATGCCTCATCCTCTGTTCCAGAAAAATTTCCTATTGCTTCTTTAATATCACCAATTCTAGCAT
>CAZEPT010000029.1:0-9558 GCA_964514225.1 uncultured Candidatus Saccharibacteria bacterium | reverse complement strand
CACTTTACTTTCGGGCACATGTAAAAAATACCCTAAAGGTATTTTTTACATGTGCCCTCAGCAGGAATCGAACCTACATCTACTCCTTAGGACGGAACTGTTCTATCCATTGAACTATGAGGGCATATTAAAACACGAATTGTGTTCGTGTTTTAATACTACCGATTTTTAGACTATTTTACTAGAGTCCGAGGAGCTCGTTCACTTTTGGCTTATCAAAACCAACAATGGCATCTGTGCCGATCAATATAACAGGAACACCGAGTTGTCCGGTCATCTCTATCATTTCTTTACGTTTTTCTTGATCTTCAGCAACGTTGTAATCAGTAAATGCGACTCCTTTCTCTGTAAAATACTCTTTTGCCATGTGGCAAAAATGGCATGATGGTGTTGAATAAATAGTAACTTCTTTCATATAATAACTCTCTTTGCTTGTAATAGATTCATTATACCATGCCCGTCAATTTTATTCGAGAAATTCCTCGGTGGTGGGCACAAGTGCTTTTATTTAAATAAATTCTTGAAAAACTGAATGAACCCATTTGAGGTTTTTTTCTCCACCGGAGCTTCTTTTGACTCTGTGACAATGATAACTTCCTCTCCAGGGCGAGCGACATTAAAACGCTCTCGGAAAACGGCTTCTCTTCCAAAATCAGTCTCAAGGCTCCCTTTTTTAGCTTCAATAACTTTCTTCCTCTCGAGGAGCACCCTCTTCTCATCTTCCAAGTGTGCAACCTTCTGCCACACCTTCACTCGCTTTAAAAAAAGCGAGATTGAATTAAAAAGTAATATACTCACGATAAGAGTAAAAATAGTCAACCAAACTCGTGAGACCATAATTTTTTTGAGGGTATGTTTGTTTTTTATCATAACTGTGGTATCTTAATAGTATGTTATTTAACCCTAAAAATCAAAAAGTGATCAAACGAGTTTGGTCGGTAATTTGCTTTATCGTCATTATCAGTATGATCCTTTTCTTTTTCCCAAGCCTCTATAAGTAAAATTATATGATATCTATTCTTTAGATTTCATCATTTTCAAGAAAACGTCTTGAGGAATATTTACCTTACCTTTTTCTTTCATCTTCTTCTTCCCTTTCTTTTGATTATCCAGGAGCTTCATTTTTCGTGTATAGTCTCCTCCATAGAGTCCACTCGTAACATCTTTTCGAAATGCTTGAATCGTTCGAGAAGATAGAATCTTCCCTGAAACATACCCCTGCACCTTAGTAGTAAATTGTTGACGTGGCAAAAGACCGTGTAGTTTTTCAACAGCGGTTTCAGCTTCTTCAAAAGCTCTCTTCCGAGAAATAACTCTTGAGAATGCCGGGACAATCTCATCAGCAACAAAGATATCAAGACGAGTCACATCCGCCAAGCGAGTTTCTGTAATCTCATAGGCAATTGAAGCATAACCTGAAGTAGCACTCTTGAGCTGGTCAAAAAAATCACGCATAAGCTCCCGAAGAGGCATCATCAAATGCATTTTTGAACGATTATCACCAAAATTTTCTGTATCCCCCATTTCAGATTCATGCTCAAACAAAATAGGAACAAGCGTTGAAATATATTCACTTGGTACAATAATCTGGACAGTTACCCAAGGCTCATACACTTTTTCAAACAATCCATCGTTTGGAAATAAGTGTGGTGAGTAGACGGTGATTTTTTCATGTTTCTTATTCTCAACAATATAGGTAATCGATGGTGTCGTGATAATAATAGCGAGCGAGAATTCTCTCTTAATTCGCTCAGTAATGATTTCCAAATGAAGCATTCCTAAAAATCCGCATCTAAAACCTCGGCCAAGGGCGCCTGAGGTCTCTTCTTCAAAAGAAAATGCAGCATCAGAGAGGCGAAGGCGCAAAAGCGCAGCCCGAAGTGCAACAAAGTCATCTTGGTCTTCTGGATAGAGGGATGCCCAAACAACTGGGATTGGCTGCATGTACCCGCCGAGTGCTATGCTCTTATTCTTGAGCAAGGTCACTGTGTCTCCCACAGAGGCTATACCGGGCTTTTTAATGCCTGTAACGATATATCCTATGGATCCTTCGGTTAAAGGCGAAAAAGGTGTTTCTCCAGGTGCAAAGAATCCAACATCGAGGGCAATGAATTGTTCTTTCGGGGCGAAGAGATAGAGGTAGTCCCCTTTAGAAACTGCACCCTTAAGGATACGAACATAGAGAATAACACCTCTGTGTTCGTCATATTTAAAATCAAAAACGAGAGCTTGAAGCGCTCCACCTTCCTTGTTTTCGACAGATGAATCAGGTGGTGGAATCCGTTCAATAATTTGCTCAAGGAGATGTTGCACGTTCTCTCCGGTTTTACCTGAAACACTTAAAATAGTTCCGGGGTCAATATCAAGAAGTGTCGCAACTTCTAGACTTACTTCATCAACAAGTGCTTGAGGTGAGTCAATTTTTGAAAGCACTGGAATGATGACTAAACCAAGCGCTTTAGCCATGTCGAGAGTTGTTAGTGTCTGAGCCTGAACACCTTGAGTTGCATCAACCAAGAGAATTGTTCCTTCAACTGCTTTGAGTGCACGAGAAACTTCATATGAAAAATCTATGTGTCCTGGAGTATCAATCAAATTCAAAGCATAAGACGCTCCTTTGTAAGTCATCTCCATTTTCACTGGTTGCATTTTGATAGTGATTCCTCGCTCTCGTTCAAGTTCCATACTATCGAGAATCTGTTCTTTCATTTTTCTTTTTTCAATCGTATGGGTAATTTCAAGCATACGATCCGCAAGCGTGGATTTTCCGTGGTCGATATGGGCGATAATTGAGAAATTTCTGATATTCATAGGTGTCTACAGGTCTTGTGTCTCTTCTAAGATAATTTTATGAGAAGAAAAAATAGATTTAATTTTAAGGCTGATATAGTGGGTATGTTCATTTTTTACCACAAAAAGGTAAATAAACCAAAGAATGACAGCAATAGAAAACGACAATCCCGATTGGACAACAACACCGATAAGCGTCTTAGTTTTGGCAAAATTTTGGAAGAGATATAAAAAGATTTTACACAAAGCACCTAAAACAAAGGCGTGGCCGATACTCACTAAGACGCATTTGAGGAAAAACTTAAGAATAGGATGCTTGTGGTCTTTGATGTAATGATACAAGAAGAGACATGTAGTGACGCCCATACCGATCGTATACACAAACGCTACCAAAATAATTTGTGTGTTCTCGCGAGTGATTAATCGAAGTAAATCAACCATCGCTTGACTCAATACATTTGGCGGAGTGAACTTAATAAGGTACAGAAGCAAGAGTGTGATGAAAAAACCGATGAACGATATCAAGAGCGGTTTACGTGTATTGTTCTTGGCGTAGTACACGCGAATAAAAAGATGATTGACTGCTTGAAAAAGAATTCCGATCGAAAAGATTAAAACGAGCGCTGCAGTGATTGCCGTATCTTCCCATGAAAAAAGTTCCGTCCCTAAAATAATACGAACAATGTGAGCGCGATAAATAATAAAGAGCGTTACCAAAATCGATGTCCAAAAAATAATTTTCTCCAAGGTCGCCTCTATGACTAAATTGACTGACGGATTTTTTTCCTTAAAGAGCGACACGAGGTACGGGAAAGACGCCGTCGCAAATGGGATACCGATGAGTCCGAGTGGAACGAAAGCAATATTGAGGGCAAACGTCATGAGCGAAATACTCCCTGGTCCTAGAAATGACGCAATCGCAGTTAAAATAAGAAGGAGGAGACTTGAGAGCGACAGTGTGACTGTCCGTGGAATAGAGACCCGCAGCACATCGGTGATAACACTCATGTCTTTCACTTTAGTCAATGTCAGCGTATACGGAGATGAACGGTATGCCAAAAGCTGGGTCAATAAATGGAGTAATCCACCCATAATCACACCGAGACCTAAACCGAAGAGTCCGAAATACCGGTAGAAAAAGATAATCCCAAAAATAATACCCAAATTGTACATGACAGGAGCAGTAGCGTAGGCGAAGAATTTCTTGTAGTACTGATTGATACTTCCGATGAAATTTGAAATACCGAGCATAATCGGAGAAATAAGCATAATTCGAGACAAGAGAATGAGTTTATCAGTCTGAATGGATGAGAATCCAGGCGCCACCAAACGTGCGATGAGCGGCATCAAGAGCATCGTCAAAACAGATAGAACAATCACACACATAAGAAACACTGAAAAGAGTGTATTAATACGCTTTCTTTCTGTTTCTGATTCATCTTTAGCCAAAAGTGGAATAAGCACAGTCGCTGAAATAAGTGTCGAGAGAATGATATAGAGAAAATCTGGTACACGAAATGCCGCTAAGTACACATCAAGATCTTGTCCTGGTCCAATATAGTAGGCAAACAAGCGATCACGGATAACACCGAGAAGTTGTGACATGAAAGTAAAAAAAGAAATGATGAAAGCTGCTTCAGTGACTGAAGTGTATTTTTTTTGAATGGCAGTAAGAATACGAGAGACCATGTCAACTTATTACGGTGTAGCTGGTTTTTCTGTTGCCGGTTCTTCAACAATTTGCTCTGTTGATGTTACAGGTGAAAGCGGAATACCGTTATTAAGCTGTTCAATTTTATCGGCGATTTCTTTATTCTCAGGAAGATATGTTTGCAATATTTCAAGTTGTTTAATAGCGTCCTCTGTTTGCCCTAGTTGATCGAGAGCAACTGCGAGATAAAATCGAACTTGATGAAGTTCTGGATTAATACTAAGCATTTGAACAAAAATCTGTCCAGCATTTTGATATTTTTTCTCATTAAGGAGCAGCATCCCATACTCAGCTAGAGCACCTAAGTTTGTATTATCCGAAAGAACAGCTCTTTCTAAGTATTTTTTTGATTGAGCAGTGTCTTTTTCAGACAAAGCAATACTTGAAAGAAAGACATACGCGTCTGCGTAATTATTTTTATTTTCAATTGCAAGATTAGCAAACTTCTTTGCTTCTTCTATATTTCCATTATCAAACTCAATACGAGACCTAAAGAGGTACAATGTTGGGTTATTTGGTGAAACAAGAAAGGCTTCATCGAGTAATTTTAATGATTCAGGATACGCCTCCTTAACAACAGGAATGACTGAACGATAGATTGTTAGAAGATTCGCCATATTATCTAGATCAATTGGATTTCTCTTAAACGCAACTTGCCCAGCCTGGACAGCTTGGTCAAAAGCATTTTTGAAATAAGTTTGAAGTATTTCACGATTATCATCAGTAACTTCAGTTGCGTTTATTTGATTCACTTTATTAAAATAAATCTGAGAAATAACTCGAGCATATAAATCATTCTTATCAATTTTATACGCTTGTGAAAAAAGAAGTAACGCACCGTCAATATTAGTAACAGATAATTTATCTGCTCTTTGGGCAAGTGTATACGCATACGCTTTACTTCCACCTATAATACCCAAACTGAGTATTGTACCTGCGATAATTATTACTGAACTAATTCTTACTATCTTTAGTTTTTTAGAAAGCCCACCATCCAAATGAACTGCCTTAAAATGAAGCACACCATAATAATGAAGATGTCCTAAAACAATTGCAATCGATGTCAAAAGCATCATTAAACCAACAACCCCAATATTTTGAGTAAAGAACAAAAGAAGATAAATTAATGAGACTACGAAGAAAAGACGTGTGTAAAAAAGCTCACCATTAACATTTCCTTTTTTAGAAAGATGCGGAATGGCACGTAAAGTTAATATCAAGTAGGCAACAATAGACAGCAAAATCCCTAACATAGTGATCGGACCGTAATTAACTGCAAACGTGGTAAAAGTACTGTACCCTGAGTTGAATGGTGTTGTCCAAAGAGTCGATGTATTAATAACAGCGGGTTTATATTTCAGCCAACCTGCCGAAAAATGATTTGGACCTGCCCCCAAGAAAGGACGAGATGCGATAGTTTTCTTAAAGACGGTCGCTGTTGAATCAAACGCTGGTTTAATTTCAGAGTATGTAATTCCTTGTTTAAGTAAAAAAACATTCATTCGACCATGAAGAAGAAGTCCAACAATAAGTAAAATTCCTACAAAAAGAGGTAACACATATTTTGACAACTTTCCTTCATGGCGCATCGCACTGAGGACTGCAAGCGTACCGGAGATAAGTAATCCTACCACATAGAGATAACTTAAATTCACAAGAAACAAAAACAAGAGTGATCCAGCAAGAATCAACACTATCACTATTCGTTTATTTTTTGAGACTTTTTTATACAAAAGCACGTAGAGGGTTACAAACAAAAAAATAAGAGAAAGCATTCCAAGATCATGCCAAGTACCAACAACTGAGTTTGTTTTTGAAAGAAAAGTATTGATAGAAAAAATACTCGGCCACAGGATTAAACACATCTGGAAAACCACAACTGGAATAAACACAGCAAAAAGAGACTTAAGATACCTCATTGTATTCTCAATTGATGAAAAACAATAGATACCTAGAATAAGAAATATGACAGCAAAGAAGATGAAGCCAAAAGTAGACATCTCAAACACTCTCCCAAAAAGTGCTAACCATGGGACTGGAGCAAAGACACTAGAAGTAAGTATTAAAAGAAGAAAAAGTAGAGCAAAATACCCAATTTTTTTATTTACCACCATGAGAGATCGATCATATATTTTTGATACCAAAAACATGAGAGCAATAATCGCTGTCCCAAAAATGAAATAGTAAGTTTTACTAATATCTACAGCACTCCACATTGGAATAAAGAACAACACCGTAAGTGCTGAAAAAATTGGAAAAACGTAACCTAAAAAACGATCTATCTTTGTCATATTACTTTTAAAAAATTAATTAATAACTTCTTAAAGTATACCACAAGGAATCTTCATTTTGAAAGACATTACACAACAATACTGATTATTTTTCCAGGGATGTAGATAAACTTCTTAATCGGCCCCGTTACATACTTCTGAACATTTTCATCTAAAAGAACTAATGCTTGTATGTCAGCTTCTTTCATGTCTTTTTCGACAGTCACTTCCCCTCTTACTTTTCCATTTACTTGGATGCCGATTGTTACTTTTGACTCAATCAAGAATTTTGGATTGTATGTAGGCCAGGGTGAAAGATGAACAGATGTCTTTTCTCCAAATACATGCCAGAGTTCATCGGTCATATGAGGAGCAAACGGCGCCAGGATTTGTAGAAACTTTTTAAAATCGTCTTTCAGGAGAACTTCTTGTTTTTCCATACTATTAAGACAAATCATGAGGGAAGAAATTGCTGTATTGAAAGCAAATGCCTCAATATCATCTGTAACTTTTTTGATTGTCTTGTGGAGGATTTTCTCAAACTCGCTATACACGTGATCTGTTGGTGAAGCTTTAAAATCGCCAACTCGGTGACTTACACGCCAGACACGCTCAACAAACCGCCTTGAACCAATAATCCCATCTTCTGACCATGGCAAGTGCGCATCAAAAGGACCGAGGAACATTTCAAAAATGCGAAGCGTATCAGCACCATATGTTTTCACAACATCATCAGGATTAATGACATTCCCCCACCGCTTCGACATCTTGCGTCCGTCAGCACCGCCGATCATACCCTGATGACGAAGTGCTTTGAATGGTTCCTGCGTTTTAGTGACACCGAGATCAAAGAGTACCTTATGCCAAAATCGTGCGTACAGAAGGTGTCCTGTATTGTGTTCAGTTCCACCGATATACATATCAACAAGACCAGTTTTAAATTTTAAGTTTTTAGTTTTTAGAGAAGAATCAACGGACCAGTAGCTCAAAACTTTTTCATCCACCAATTTCTTTTTATTTTTGGGATCAAGATAGCGCAAGAAATACCACGAAGAGGCAGCCCAGCCCGGCATCGTATTTGTTTCGTACCCAGCATCACGCCATGCTTTTACAGAAGCAAGTGGACTTTCTCCTGTACCACTCGGTGTATATGACTTCACGTTTGGTAACTTAAGAGGAAGTTTTGAGAGAGGCACTTCCTTAATGAGTCCTGTATTTTTATCATGAATAAGCGGAATTGGTTCCCCCCAATAGCGCTGGCGAGCAAAAATTGCGTCACGCATGTTATATGTCGTCTTCCCTTTTTCGTCTGTTTCTTTTCCTATCCAATTTTTCTGTATTTCTTTAGTGGAATTCTCAAAATCCACAAGATCAAGCCCCTCAAGCAATCTATCCGCATAGGCCGTAATACGCATGAACCATTGGCGCATATTTTTTTTAGTAACTGTATACTCACCACGCTCAGACACAGGCCCTTTCGGAGTATCGATAATTTCATCATTAGCGAGCACAGTCCCTAGTTCCTCACACCAATTCACTTCTGCAAATCCTTCATAGGCAAGACGATACTTCATTAAAATATCCTGTTTCTCGATCAAACTATAATTTTTCCAATCTGTTTTTGAAAATACCTCAACTTCGCCATGAGTTGTGTAGTCATTTACTTTACTATTTCCTTCTTTTTCAAAAATTTTTATAAGCTCATCGACATGACGCGCTCTTTGTTTTTTTGTATCAAAAAATGAATTATAAATTTTCAAGAATATCTCTTGAGTAAATTTATAATACTCCGGTGAATGTGTCGTAATCATTCGACTCCAATCATAAGAAAAGCCAATCATGTCCAGCTGTTTTTTGTATTGTTTTACTAAAGTGTCGGTAAAAGGACCCGGGTGTTTTCCTGTCTTAATAGCATATTGTTCAGCAGGAAGCCCAAAAGAATCAAATCCCATCGGATGAAGAACATTAAATCCATTCATACGCTTAAAGCGAGCAAAAACATCTGAACCAATATACCCGCGCGGATGCCCAACATGAAGCCCAGCGCCTGATGGGTATGGAAACATATCGAGGACATAGTAAGGCTTTTTCTTGGAAGTACTTTCAGTTTTATAGATTTTTTTTGCGTCCCATTCTTTTTGAACTTTTTTTTCAAGTGACAAATGGTCGTATTCTTTTGTAGTTTTTTTAGCCATATATAAAATGAGTATAGCAAAATAAAGGATTCTTGTTATAGGTTGACAAATAGCTGTAAACACCATACAATATGTAAAAATTAAAACAACTCAATATGGAACAGATTTTAAAAACACAACCAGGAAATTGGTTAGTAAAAACCGAAAACGGCGAAATATTTTACATGACACCTGAAGGTGTCTACAAAGCAAGTAAATACGAAAAAGACACAGGAAAACCCAACAGCAACACCGAGTGGGAATTCGGATTAAAAACATTCGGAGTACAGCCTTTCGAGCCAGACGCTAACATGCGCAAAAAAATTAAATCTGCGCTCAATCAAAGAAACCGTTTTTTGGGAATCAAACCAGTGGTACCAGTATTGGAAAACATACAGCCCGGTAATTTCTCGAAAGTACCAGGTTTCAGTAACCTACAAAAAAGTTTCGCGTAAGAAAAAAACCAACAAAACGAAAACTCTCAACTTATGTAAGTTGAGAGTTTTTTTCTTTTACAGTGGTTTTGCGTCGTCGTTAAACGGTGGATAGAGTTCCGGGTCTATCTTTCGAGTAAAACAGGTTCGCCCCTCTTGGTGATCCCAGTTTTGATTCT
>CAZEPT010000028.1:8755-9799 GCA_964514225.1 uncultured Candidatus Saccharibacteria bacterium | reverse complement strand
GAACAAGCTCTCGTCCGACAGATGGACCGATTGAGTTGAAATTCTCAAGTTCTCCACCCTGTCCAATTTTTTGAAGGGTCATTACCATGTCTTGTCGTTCTTTTTCAGAGAGTGCACGAGTTTTAATACTGAGTGTGTCTATGCCAACCTCTTGAACAACAGCGTCAGTAATACCCGCTTCGTGAAGGATTGTCGTTGCTTCAAGAGGTGCAGGTCGGACAACATATTTCACTTCAGTCTGAGCACCTCCTTTGAAATCAATACCAAGCTTGAGCCCAAAAACAATAACAGCAAGAAGCGATACTCCAACAAGAAGTGCTGAGATAGTCAGGAATATTTTTTTATTTTTTATGATCCACATATATATGTATAAGTTAATGTATTAATAGCCGAAGATTACTTCTTTGAGGCGTTTGAGATTCCTGAACCAAAAAGGAAACTTGTCAGCTTTCCACTCTTTTTCACACCAAGTGCGAGGAGGAATACTCGAGTAAAGACGACCGCTGAGAGAAGTGAAGTAAGGATTCCAATTCCAAGAGTGAGTGCAAATCCTTTAATAAGTGCCGTTCCAAACCAAAAGAGAATAACTGCAGTAATGAGCGTTGAAAGATTTGCGTCACGGATAGAAGTCCATGCTCGGTCAAATCCATCATGGAGAGCAGCACTAAAATTCTTTCCACGCTTAAGCTCTTCTTTCATTCTTTCAAAAATAAGAACGTTCGCATCTACGGCAATACCGATCGAGATAATGAATCCAGCAATACCAGCTGCAGTAATCGTAACTGGAATCCATTTAAAGAGCGCTAAGTTAATAGCTACATACATAAGAAGAGATATGACTGCGAAGACTCCAGGTAACCGATACCAGAGGATGAAGAAAGCGGAGATGAGGATAATCGCGATAAGTCCAGCATGGAGACCTTTTTGAATCGCTTGAGCACCAAGAGTTGGTCCGATCGTTTGAGTTGAAATGAGTTCAACTGGAATCGGAAGTGCACCAGAGTTGAGACGACCGACAAGTGTTTTCGCATCTTGAGGAGTATA
>CAZEPT010000028.1:0-8745 GCA_964514225.1 uncultured Candidatus Saccharibacteria bacterium | reverse complement strand
CCTGAAATCGCCTGATTGACGACAGGAGCTGAAAGGATTTGTCCATCCAAATAAATAGCGATTGTCTTTCCGACATTTGCTGTGGTCATTTCTTCAAAAAGTTTTGCTCCGTCATTATCGAACTGAAGTCCTATGATCGGTTCATATGTTGTTTGATTAAATTCAACTGTTGCACGTTTGAGGTAACGACCAGTGAGTGGCGTTGAAAGGTACCGATTCGCGTACGGATCAAAATTCGTAGGGATAGTCATCTTCCCGTCAGGTCCAATAACAGGTACGACAGAGATTGGTGCTTCAGGGTCAAAATCAGGATTCTCTATTTTAAATTCAAGGTTCGGAGTCTCTCCGATTGTTTTAATCGCTTCAGCAATATCTGTCACGCCAGGAAGATCAACAGTCAGGCGTTGTTCGTTATTGTTAGTGAATCCAGCTTCTTGAACCTGGATAACAGGTTCCGCAACACCGAACGCGTTAATACGGCGTTCGATAACATCACGAAGAGAACTCATTGCGCTTCCAACATCTCCCGCTGGAACTTTTGAAGTATCAGCACGGTAGACCAAGTGAGCTCCACCCTTAAGATCAAGTCCGAGCTTGAATGGGTATTTTTTGATAAAAGATGGGACTGGTTTTCCTAATACATAACTGTGTTCTCCAGCAAAGACAAAGTATCCTATAGCCAATCCTAGAATTAAAATACAGAGTGCGATCAATCGGTTTTTCATTATAGTGCAATATCAATTAATTAAATAATAGCCTTATTTTACATGTTTTACTTAAAAAAACAAGCCAAAACAGATACCTTCTGTTTTGGCTTGTAACCCTCTTTTGAAGAAAAGAAAGGTACTTACAATAAGATCAAAATCAAAATACCGAGTAAAATCCTATACCAAGCAAATGGTCGGAGCGAAAATCGAGTAATCACTGCCAAAAACCATCCAGCGACAAAATATGAAAATACTCCCGACACGATAACACCAAGCACAGTCAGCCCAACTTCACTCCTCGTAAAAGAAAACCCATTCTTCATAACATCATAAGACGAAGCCGCAAAAGCAACTGGAAGTCCGATCAAGAACGAAAACTGAGCGAGTGTTCTTTTTTCAATATGTGAAAAATAACCAGCGACGAGTACGGCTCCTGATCGAGACACTCCAGGGATCACAGCGAGGGATTGAGCAAGCCCGAGTAGGAAACTTTTTTTGAAGGTAATCACTCGAGGCCGGCCAGTGTATTTTTGATGAAATTGCTCAGCGACAAGCATAATGACTCCACCTAAGATAAGCGCCCAGGCGATGAGTGTAAAATTTCCAAAGAAATATCTCTTAATAAGAGTATAGAGTACGAATCCAACAACTAAGGTCGGAATACATGCAACAATAATTTTTGCCCAATTAAATTTAAAGAGGGTTCGTTTCTTCCAGATATAGAGGGCAGTCCCAAAAAGCGCACCAACTTGAATGATGAGCGTAAATGATTGCACAAAATCTGTACTTGAAATACCAAGTAGTCGTTCAACAAGTTGCAAATGGGCAGTTGACGAAATAGGAAGAAACTCAGTGACTCCTTCAACAATACCTAAAATGATAACATCTAAAAAATTCATATACTTTTATTATGACGAACGAGTAAAAAGACGTGCGAGTAGTCGGACAGACACATACGAAACGAGTGCACCAATGAGTGCTCCGCATACAACGTCAAATGGATAGTGAGCACCGACGACGACCCGAGAGAGCGCGACGAGACTTGTCGTCACAAGCCCAACCATACCAAACCTATAGTCAAAATGAAAGAGCACAACGGAAATTGCACCATAGACTGCAGCATGCTCAGAAGGAAAGCTATACCCCCCAAGAGGAATAAGCGTTGTCAGGTTAAGCGCCTCATCTGGACGCATGAGGTGGAATACTTCTTTGAGAGTACGAGCAGACACCCAAGCCAAGAAAGTCGAAAGAAAAATAAGTGCAAACGTATCAATTTTTTTCTTCGAACGGAGTGTTAAAAACCCAATAATAAGAATCGGGAAAATAATATACGATAGTGGTCCAGATATGACTTGTGCCAAAAACCTCACAGAAGGATGGGCTACTCCAAAATTATAGATTGCATAAAAAAGATCAAGATTCATAGTTTACAACTCATATGGCTCGACAAGGTTATGAAACAGTGCAACGACAGTTAAGGGTCCGATACCACCTGGTACAGGTGTAAAAAAAGATGCTTTTTTTGAGACGTCCGGATGAACATCACCAACGACACTCCCCTTTTCTTCAGATGTTCCTGCATCAAGAATAACCACACCTTCTTTGATCATATCAGGTGTAACAAAGTGTGACGCTCCCATACCTGAGATAACGACATCTGCATGTAAAAGTATTTCAGGAGAAAAATCTTCCCGAGTAAGTTGCGAGTAAGAGATACCTCTTGTCGTACACCAATCAGCCATAGGTTTTCCGACAAGTTTACCATTACCTAAAATACATACTTTTTTATCCTGAAGATTAATACCATGCGCTTCGAGTACATACGTACACGCTCTCACAACTGGCGGTAGTCGGTGGTTCTTTCCTTGCATGCACCGTTCGTACGATTCTTGCGTGAGTATGTCGACATCAAGACTTGGATCCACATACTCCAAAAGTTCATCACGATTAATATGAGCCGGTAGTGGTAATTGAATCAAAATACCATCAGATGAAAGGCTCACATCATTTATCTTCTCCTTCACTTCTTCAATAGTAGCCTCCCCTGAAAATCGATGAACAGTTACCGAAACACCAAGCGCTTCACCAAGTTTTTTCTTTGCAGCAATATACTTCTCAATTACTGCATTTTGTCCAACATAAATAATATCGAGTGCATAGTGCTTCGACTGAATCCGAGCTCTGAGGCTCTCCACAATATCTTGTTGTAATTGTTTTCCGTTTATGATCATTTATTCAACTCCTAAAAATTCATAGCGAAGATTGTCTTTATGCGTTGGGCGCCGTGTCCTGTAGATTGATCCTATCATACCGAGGGCAATAAATTCAGCCAAAAGATGCGATCCACCATAACTCATGAAAGGAAGCGTGATACCCGTAATCGGCATAACGCCGATATTCATACCGACATTCACAATAATGTGAGAGAGGAAAAAGACAATAACACCAAGTGCGACGAGAATTTCAAAATTGTTCGAGGCATAGAGCGCAATATAACTGATACGAATAAGAAGGAGTCCATACAAAAGTATAATGCAGAGCGTTCCAACAAATCCCCACTCTTCAGCAAAGGCTGCGAAGATGAAGTCTGTCTCGTATTCCGGCAAAAAGTGAAGTCTCGATTGTGTTCCGTGACCAATCCCCTTTCCTAATATTTGACCAGAACCAACAGCAATAAGAGACTGCTTAGCGTTGTACCCTGAACCTTTTATATCGAGAGTCGGATTGATAAAGTTTCTGATGCGCGCTTTCTGATATGGTTTGAAAACAAAGCTCCACAAAAGTGTAAAGAGGGACAAACCAATAACACAAAAAACAAGAAGATGTTTTTTAGACAGACCTGAGAGAAACACCATCCCGAACCAGATACAAAACAAAATGATCGCTGACCCAAAGTCTGGCTGAAGAAAGATGAGTACAAACGGAATGAACATATACACGAAAGAAATAATAATATGTTTGAACCGCTTGATCTCAACATGTCTTCGAGAAAAATATTTTGCACAGACAATGACAGTCGCAAGCTTCATCAAATCTGTTGGTTGAAATGCGAATGCTCCAAATGAAAACCAACTCTGTGCCCCTTTAACAGTATTACCGAGAACAAAAAGCACCATCAAAACGACAATCAAAAATAAATACACATACAGCCCAATATGGCTGTTTTTTACTATCTGAAGATCAAGAAAGCTGAACAAGAAAAAAAGAACGACACAGATAGTAAGGAATATAAGTTGACGATTAAAAAAATGCTGTTCCCCTCCGAAATTATAGAGTGTCACAAGCGATGCAACACAAATCAAAAAAGCACTTCCGAAAATAATCCAATCGGTTTGATATAGTATTTTTTTGCCGAGCTTAAATAATGATGCGAACATAGACACTTAGTACGTTTGAGTGAAAGGATTATACCGAGGAATGACTTCAAAACGGACCGGCTTTTTTTCAAATTTATTTTGCCACACTATAAAAATATTTTTTTCTTCTCGCGGAGACAATTCAGTTACTCTTGTCTTACCTACTTGGATTGCATTATCTTCTTCGTCATACAAAACAACATATGCATCGATTGCGGAAATAGTATGTGTATCTGAAGTATTTTTGAGAGTCGCTGAAAACCGTGGTTTGATGTCTTGAGTGCTCAAGAGTTGATTCGTTACAGCAACAACTAAATCATCATACCGGTCATCTGTCTTGTATAGCGCAATAGGATCAGTAAACGTAAACGTTGTGTAGAGAGGAACACTTTCTCCTACCGGAATTTGCTGTTCGAGAACTACGAATCCACGATTTGGCTCAATAAAGGTTTCTCCGTCACGCTCGGCAATCAAAACACGATCCTTATCATAGAGTTTAAATTTATATTTTATTTGCTTAGTTCCCGCTTGAAAATTTTGGTTTTCAACATATGCAACCGCATTATAAAATCCTTTTACAATTGGATAGCTCCGTTGCCACTTAATATTCACGTCTTGGGTGAATTGTGTACATTGAAGAGCGCACTCACCTCCACAATCTATCCCGAGCTCATTGCCATTGTGTCGCCCATCAAAACAGGTCGGTGTCCGGGTAACGATCGGAAAGATCAGAAAGCCGGCAAAAATAGCGACTATACAAAAAAATACAAGAGTAATGCGTGATTTCCTTCGAGATGTCCAACTCATATACATATTATAGTATCACACTACCGTAAGAAAAACAGCCGGGCGACTCAAGTCGCCCGGCTGTTTTTCTTTTATTTTTATCTACTCTACGAGCTTAGTTAGCGCGCTCGACGTATTCACCGTTTTCAGTATTGATACGGATTCGCTCCCCTTCGTTCAAAAACATCGGTACAAAAATTTCTGTTCCATTTTCTAAGGTGACAGACTTGGTTGCATTGGTTGCAGTGTTCCCCTTAACAGCTGGTGCAGCTTCCTTGATGACAAACTCCATCTTGATCGGAATCTCAACTGAGACAATAATTTCATCTTCGTTTTCATTCTCAAAGATTTTCATCGTTGCTATCATATTTTCCTTAAGGAATTTATACTGCGGATCGCCTATCTTTTCAGCCGGAACCACAAAACGGTTTGATGGATCTTTCACATCGCAGAACCAAAACTCACCTTTCGCTTTGTAGAGATACTTGACCTCTCTTTTTTCAAGATCAGCTTCATCAACTTTATCTGAAACATGGAAAGATATTTCAAGCACTTTTCCAGTGAGTAAATTTTTCAACTTTGTCGCATTAACCGGCTTACGCTGTTGCTTACGAAAAACATGGCTTGAGACTACTTCATATGGCTCATCTTCATGGATGATGACTTTCCGTTCGCGGATTTCATTATATT
This sequence comes from uncultured Candidatus Saccharibacteria bacterium, assembly GCA_964514225.1. Taxonomy (GTDB): domain Bacteria; phylum Patescibacteriota; class Minisyncoccia; order Phycocordibacterales; family UBA9973; genus CAZEPT01. The sequence goes on along the minus strand of CAZEPT010000028.1, from coordinate 3,206 downwards.
CTAACATTCCTCTAGCGTATTTGATTTTAAGCGAAATTGCAACCCCGACGTTATAAATCAATCTCAAATATTTTTTCGCGAGAGGTTGGTCCAGAAGCAAGAGAGATGAGGGATGGCGCTACGTCAAAATATTCAGCCAAGACTTTAATGATAGCTCTATTAGCCTTCCCTTCAACAGGTGGTTCTTTGATAGCTACTTTGTATACATCAAACTTCGTTTGAGTTTCCTCATCTAAAAGTGTCGGTTGTGTTATTTTTTGAACAAACACTTTTTTTGAATTTGGTTTTGCTTTAACGATAATTTTCATACAAGAATTACACTCAGTATACACCTGAAAAACACAAAACACCCTTGCGGGTGTTTTGTGAGGCATTTGTGCAATATTACTTTACAGAAGCTCTATCTCACAATCCGAGTATAGCAAATTACGGTCTATTTGTCAAGCAATTTTTTCAAGAGTTTTGACTGATCATCAATCTTTTTTTCAATGACAGCTTGTCTTTCGCCAACTTCGTCTATTTCTTCATACAGATCATCGACAACCTGCTCTACATTCTGAATTTCACCACTTTCTTTTTCAATTTCCCCTTCAGTTCGATCAACTTTTTTCTCTTCTTTCTTGATACCAGAGAGTACCATCAGGTCTCCGACAAATGCTGAAACAAAAACACCTATAAACAAGAGAAGGAACGTACTCGTTATAATCATTACTGGGGCAGAAAAAAGAAATCCGAGAATACCACCTTGTTCTTCTAATATATCACTCGTATGCCAGACCCCTCGCCAGAACATAACCACAGCGATACCCGCACAGACAGCATAGAAGATTGGATATCGAGAAAGCTTAGCTCTCACCCGGTCTTCAAGCCGATCAAAATATTTAAATACTTTTTGATAGATATTTTTCAGTCGCTCCATATGCTCTCAGTATATCATAAAACCCGGAAGTGAATTTTGGCGATGCCTGAAAGGCGCAACACAGTTGCCGGGAAAAGAAAAATACCTTCTTTCGAAGGTATTTCCCATGATGTCACACGATAAGCCGAATTCTGTATCTCGCTATTTCTAGCGAGACTATGCACATTTATCTAGGATATACGTTGCCGTACACCTCAAGCGATTCTCAACAAGCATTACTGCTCGAAGCGCGATCTTGCACACCAGTACGGGTTTAGCCGTTTCACTCCTCACTCTCATGAGGCATCACCCCAAAGGGTGCCTAGCCTTTCGGCATCGGCGTCACTGCTCGCACCACAGGGATTACCCCTGGTGGGAATTACCCACTACCATCCTCCATACACTATAAATAGAATACGGGTGTGTTCGGACTTTCCTCACCCCCACGCCTCTACTTCCATAAATCCCTGAATGAGGACGCAACCGAAGTTACAATGGAAATAGAGGCGTAGGGGCGCGTGCATATGTGCAACAAATATATTATACCTTACTTTTACAAAAAAGCAAACAAAAAAGTGTCACACAATTACAATTGTGTGACACTTCGAAAACAGTAGTATGGAGTTAGAGACAAAAAATTCTCGTCGATTGATGTATCAGAACATCACCCGAAGAGCATTCTGTGATACTCGCTCTTTTTTTACTATTTCTTCTGAGTAAAAAAGAACTATGTGCTCCATTTTTTTGAAAAATAACTATGACTGTCTGCACGGTGGCGTGCCCAGGGAAAAGTGCATCACACTCAAGGGCTTTTTTTGCCACACCCAATGCTTCTACTGGACCCCAAGTCTCCGTGGTTTTGACTAGGGAAATAATTTCACCCAGTCTGAGGTCGCAGGTTGATTTACAATAGTGAGAAACTTCGAACTCACCATTAAAGCAATCCACACCTCGGAATAAACCGGCAATTTTAAAATCAATCCTTGGAGTCCCTCGATCTTTTCTTTCTTCTGACTTAATGAAGTCTCTAAAATAAATCTTGAGTCGATCTTTCTCAGCAAGAGAAGCGGGTCCCCATTGTGGGACTTTAACTTTAAACCCTGCAGGTTGTACTGGTTTTAACAGCACTTCCCTATCCTCTTGGGACAAAATTCGAGGTTGAAATTGTTCTTTTTTTTGTTTCCTTAAAAAGGAAGGGAGTGGGATTGAAATGTTCATGTTCATAATTTCTGTATTTTGTTTTAAATTTAAATACATAGTAGCATATATAGATTTACATGTCAATAATACCCTTATTTGAGGCTGTTTTATTGGAATATAAGGGTATTGAGGGTGTAAGTACTTGACAAATTCTGTGTATTTGCTATAATATGCATATGAAGATCAAAAAAATCATTATTTTAATATCGTTTGTCGCTCTTGCCCTTATTGGTGGACGCGCATTTGCATGTAGTATTTATTACACAGCAGACTGTCCAGTAGCTGAAGGTCACATCGTTAATCAAAACGGTATGGCTCATCCAGCCCAGGCTCAAGCAGCATATGGTGCTGACACCCCAATTGTTCAGCCTCTCTATACACCTGTACTTCCACAAGTGTACGGACAAGAAGCAACATTCATCGATAATTCACCGATGTACGTTATTCAAACTGGTGGAGTTGTTGGTGGACCAGTAGCCCCTGTGGTTACACTTCCTCCTGCAGCTGCAAACCCTAACCCAGCACCTCAAGCAGCATACATTCCAGCATCCCCTATTATCTTTAATGGTAACGGAACATACACAGAACAAAATACTGGAAAAGTAACTGGTACACCAACGAAGACAACTGCTACTACGACAACTACTTCTACAGAAAGCGGAGGTGGACTCTTCAGTAACATCTTAGGAAACAAGAAATCACTCTTCTCAAACGGAAATGGAACTACTGAAATTGATGCGGACATGAAAGCTCTCGTCAACAGTAAAGGTCTCGCTATGGGAACAAACGGTGCATCATGCCAAAGTGGTGTTCAGTACCTCATTATGTACAAAAACATTACCGGTACTCCACTCTCAAACGTGGCTGTACGAATCAGTCTCCCAACTGGAGTTACTCCGACCAACACAAGTGGTGGAGCATACTCAGAGCGTGACAACACGATCACACTCTTCTTAGGCTCTCTCGCAGTGAACCAAGAAGGACAGATCTTGATTGATACAAAAGCAACTGGACCAGTATCAGGTGTCGCTCGAACAGAACTCGTCTACACTCTTCCAAATCAGACTCAAAACATGATCGTCTCATACGCTTTCGGTGACAACACCTG
>CAZEPT010000027.1:0-10201 GCA_964514225.1 uncultured Candidatus Saccharibacteria bacterium | reverse complement strand
CCACAGATTTGTCTACCTAATGGAAATAAGGTCAGAATAAATTCGTTCGATAAAAGGATTTTTGCTGAATTTTAGTTTAGATTATTTATAAAATATTCTCTGTCTTAAACGTCAGAAAGCTTTCTTGATAGAGGGCTTTTAATTGGAGAATCATATGCTCCATGTTGAGCTTGGTTACATAGACCCCCGGTGCGATTGTTTCAAATTGTGCTCGAACGAGTGCATAGCGGAGCTTCTCACGAATATTTTTATCCTTGGTTGTGATGATGACGACTCGGTATATTCCGTCCCAACCTGAGAGGGGAATAACGGAATCTTTCGAGACGAGCATCTGATCATGAAGTTTTTGGAATCCATTTTCCGTGAGCTTCACATACTCTGAAGATTCTTCCATTTCAACCATGAGGAGGCCATCTCCTTGAAGCTTTTTAATCGTTCGCTGAATGGTGTAAGCTGGTTTGACTCGGCGTTCGCCCTCGTCTTTCTTGGTGATGGTTTCCTCAATCTGCCTGACGACTTCGGTTATTTTCATCCGCCTTCCTATCGAAACAGCTTTCAGTATAAAGTACTGTACTGGCTGTTTTTCATTGTTTTTAGGCAATTTTGGGCTTCCTGAGGCATGTATTCTTGACATAACCCCAGTATATACGATATAGAGTATTTGACAAGTATTTTGTCATAGCAAGAAACTTGTCAAAAATTTATGACTAATATATACTGTGCATATGGAAGAAAATATTGATGAAAAAGTAGAAGCAATTGAGCCTGAAGAAATCGTTGATGACATTGTCTATGATGAATCAGAATCAGTCGCTGATATTGTTAAAAAATTAAAAGATAAGATCAAAGTGCTCCAGAAAGAAAAAGAAGAGTACCTCAACAATTGGCAGAGAGAACGAGCAGACTTTGTGAATTTTAAAAAGGAAGAAGATGTTCGTATGACGCGCGTTCGTGGAATGGTGAAAGAAAATATTCTTGAGTCCCTCCTCCCAGTCTTAGACAGTTTCTCGGTTGCGTTTTCAAATAAAGCAGTCTGGGAAAAAGTTGATGAGAATTGGAGAAAAGGAATTGAATATATTCATCAGCAATTTTCTCAAGTACTCGTTGAAAACGGTATCACAGAAATTGATCCGAAGTATTTAGATGAATTTGATCCGAACCTCCACCAGTCCATTGAAGACAGAGAGACAGAAAAGGAAGAAGAGCGTCATAAGATCATTCAAGTAGTCCAAAAAGGATACAAAATAGGAGAATCTGTCGTGCGTCCAGCTCGAGTCGTTACAGGAAAATAAAGAAATAATTATGAAAGAAGAAAATAAAAAATGTGATTGCCAGGATTCTCAATGCGCAAAATGTTTATTAGTGAACTGTGAAGATGAAAGTTGCAAAGTACACACTAAAGAAATTAAAGAGAATTTTAAAAAAAGGTACGCTAATAGAACTTAATTACTAGTAATAATTTTAAAATATATGTCAAAAATAATTGGAATTGATTTAGGAACAACAAACAGCGCTGTCGCTATTATTGAAGGAGGACAGCCAAAGATCGTAGAAAATATTGAAGGTGTTCGAACCACGCCATCTATTGTTGCGAAGGCAAAAAATGGAGACCGACTCGTTGGTCTCTTAGCTAAGCGTCAAGCGGTAACCAATCCGGAAAATACCGTCTACGGTATTAAGCGTTTTATGGGTCATCGTTTTGAAGATCCAGAAGTACAGAAGGATATTCCTTTTGCGCCATACAAAATTCAGAAAGGAAAAGATGACGGAGTCGAAGTAAGTCTAGGTGGCGAATGGAAGCGCCCAGAAGAAATTTCAGCACAGATCTTGGCTAAAATTAAAGCTGACGTTGAAGCAAAACTCGGGGAAACAGTAACTGAAGCAGTTATTACTGTTCCAGCCTACTTCGATGATGCTCAAAGAAAAGCGACAAAAGACGCTGGTCAGATCGCAGGACTGAACGTCCTTCGTATCATAAACGAACCAACTGCAGCAGCACTCGCATACGGATTCAACTCACGAAAAAATGAAAAGCTTGTTGTGTATGACTTTGGAGGAGGAACATTTGATGTGACAGTCCTTGAGGTGTCTGACGATACGATCGAAGTTAAATCAACTGATGGTGACAACCATATGGGTGGAGAAGATATTGATCAAAAAATGATCAAGTGGATTGCTGATGAATTTAAAAAACAATCAGGCCTCGATATCACTAAAGATGTTCTTGCACTTCAGCGTTTGAAGGAAGCTGCTGAAAAGACCAAGCATGAACTTTCAACAACACCTGAATCAGAAATAAACATCCCATTTATTACTTCAACGGCAGAAGGACCACAGCACTTGCTCATCAAGATGTCTCGAGCCCAACTCGAATCTCTTGCCGGTGAATATGTAGATCGCTCTATTGAAATCACTAAGCGTGCGATGAAAGCATCCGGATTTGAAATGTCTGAAATCAATGAAATTATTTTGGTTGGAGGACAAACTCGTATGCCGGCAATTGTTGAAGCAGTGAAAGCACTCTTCGGTAAAGAACCAAACCGATCTATTAACCCGGATGAAGTCGTAGCGCTCGGTGCGGCGATCCAAGGTGGAGTTTTGAAAGGCGATGTCCGTGATATTCTCCTTCTCGACGTTATTCCACTTTCACTCGGTATTGAAACTCTCGGTGGAGTCTCAACTAAGCTCGTTGAACGAAACACAACCATTCCAAGTTCAAAATCACAAGTCTTCTCAACCGCCGCTGATAATCAAACAAGTGTCGAGATCCATATTACTCAAGGTGAACGACCAATGGCGACAGATAACAAGTCACTCGGACGATTTATCTTAGAAGGAATTCCACCAGCTCCACGAGGTATGCCTCAAGTTGAAGTGACCTTTGATGTTGATGCTAACGGGATACTCAATGTGAAGGCAACAGACAAAGCATCTGGTAAATCTCAGACAATCCGTATTGAAGCGAGTTCTGGTCTCTCTGATGAAGAAGTCAAAAAAATGCAGGCTGATGCTGAGCTCCATGCTGAAGAAGACAAGAAAAAGAAAGAGCTCGTTGATCTGAAGAACACAGCAGAAATGATGATCTTTACAGGAGAAAAATCTCTCAAAGAGTATGGAGATAAAGTTGACGCTTCCGTTAAGCAAGAAGTTGAAGATACATTAGGTGCACTCCGTACCGCAAAAGAAGGAACAGATATGGAAGCGATAAAAAAAGCATCAGAAGAGCTCTCAGGTGCACTCTCAAAAATAGGTGAAGCGATGCAAAAACAGGAACCACAAGCTGAAACTGGTACGACTGAAAATGCAGACGAGAAAAAAGATGAAGAACCTCCAGTTCGTGATGCAGAAACAAATTAAAGAGGGTAGAGAATTTAGAATAGAGTATTGAGGAAAAAGCAAAATCTAAAAATACTTTAAAGTGACACAAATCTCGCGGTCGCGAGATTTGTGTCACTTTTGTATTCGACTCGTAATTAGCAATTAATAATTAGTTCTTTTGGGTCTTTTAGTGTATAGTTACTGTATTAGCAGCTATTCGAGAAACATAACATGGACGAAATCAAAACAGAGGAAACTCACGTAGAAGAAACAATGCCAGTAGAAGCACCTGAAGTAGAATCAGCTCCGGTTGAAGAAGCGCCAGCTGCTGAATAAGCATTAAACTCGTACGAATATAAAAAAAACGACTGACGGTATCAGTCGTTTTTTTTATTGTCTCTTAATCTTCCACTTCTTGAGGTTTTTCTATCTGTAAGATATCAAGCTCTGGGCTGATGTCTGTGATGCGAGTTACATCTTTATCTATCTTCTTGAGCTCACCACTTGAGCTCTTGTAGTGATTGAACACAGCCGAGAGGGAATTACCCATCTTGTTGTGATACTCTTCGTATGCTTTGATATGCTTGCCTAAGGTATCAACATTTTTAATAATATCCTTTGCTTTCTCTTCGATCTTAAACGCCTTGAATCCGTAGAGAACTGATTGAAGATACGCTGAGAAAGTCGTTGGCGATACAATGATAACTTTCTTTTCATTGTATGCGTAGTCGATTAAGTTTCTTGTGTTTACCTTAACTGAACCAATTTCGTTCACAAGAAGATCATAGTAGATAGCTTCAGCTGGGATGAACATGAACGCAAAAGAGAGTGTACCTTCTGTCGGTTTGATATACTGCGAAGTCTCGTCGATGCGCTTCTTGAGATCATTTTTGAACTCCTTTTCAAGCGCTTCTTTTTGCTTCTCATCGATCACATTGATCAAGCGCTCGTAGTTATCCAGTGAGAACTTAGCATCGATCGGGATGATACCGTCTTTGGTCATGATGATGGCATCGACTTTAGTTTTATCTTTGAATTCATACTGCATCTGGTACGCACTAGGCGGAAGGATATTTGAGAGAATGAGCTCGAGCGATGCTTCGCCTAAGTTTCCGCGCTGTTTCTGGTGCTTGAGAACCTTTTCGAGGTTACCGAGCTGCTGGGCGATGAGCACAAAGTCTTTAGTCGCTTCATTGGTCTTGGTCTGCTCACGAGCGACGTCAAGAAGGTTCTTACTCACTTGTTCAGTGATCTCGCGCAGGAGCTTTTGTGACTCGGTCGATTGGTATTTGAAATTCTCACTGGCTTCTTTTTGAGACTCATTGATCTTCTGATCGATGATGTGAGTCTTTTGATCAAGCGTCCGGTTGAGCTCGTTCATTTGGGTCAAAATGAGCTGAAGTCCGGTGTCGTCTTTAATTAATTCTTTTGGTTTTTTAGTAAAAATGGCAATCAAAATAACTATTGCCAAAATAATGAGGATTATGAGGAGGATGTTTGTCATAAGGGTAGTATAAAATAAAGAGCGTCTTAAGAGTACTTGACTTTAATGTATATAAAGTGTTCAATTAAGAAAAATTTTATATTATGAATAAAAATCAAATCACCCTGACAATCAATGCCAGCCTGCACCCAGTGATTAGTTCTGTGTTCGAATTTTTCTTACGCACAGAATTAACAATGAATTCACTAGATCTAGATATCAAAACAGAAGCTAAGCAGTTCTTGTCTATACACAAAGTAACACAAGAATCAGCTGATGAGGTAATGTTCTGTAATGAAGATTTATTCCAATTTCCCTCAAATTGTAAAGAGACAGAAAAAGCTTCTTTCATATTAGGGTTAATGAAGTTCCACAATGAGATACGAGCTCTACTTGATACCACTGAAATTGATTTTGATGTTAACACCGAAACGCAAAAGAAAGCTTCTCCACCGTTTGAATCTTACAGATACAGGGGAATGAGCGAACTCGATATCAAAGAGCTTCAGCGAAATTAAATTTTTTTTGAGCGTTTATTTCAAGTAATGCTCAAGGGTATAAATCCAATCCTCTTCGTCAGTCGTTGAGGATTTTTTTTGATCCAACATCCATTGCAAGTACCCACGATCCATCTTCGCTACTTCTTCAATACTTTTACCGACATATTTTCCAAAAGAGAATAAGTGAAGGATTGACGGGTGAGAAGAGATTTCTATCATTTTTTCGATAGCTTGATCATCATCTAATCCTTCTTGCTCTTTAATTTTTGTCAGGAGTCGAGCAAAGAGTTCTTTTAGGACCAACACATCTCCCATGGCATCATGAGCAGTGGCGTTTATCTCCATTTCTAAGTAGTAACGTAAGTACTGGAGGTTATATCTTGGAATAGTATTTTTTATATCGAGGGCGCGAGCGACTCTGAGCGTGCAGATATAGTGGGGGATTGTCATCCCTTCTTTTTCAAGCATGCCGATATCGAACTTGGCATTGTGAGCTACAAGTATTGTCTCATCTTTTTTAAGGAGTCCGTCGAGCTTGGTATAAGTACTACTTTCTACGAAGCTCGGCTTCTCTTTGACCATCTTTGGAGTGATGTGATGGACGGCTTGGGATTCAACTGAAATTGGAAGTGGTGGGTTGAAAAGTTCATTGACCAAAGTATCCCCATAGGCATAGCAGAGCTGACACAATCGGTCTTTTTCTTCATTACCAGTTGTTTCTGTATCTAAAAATAGGAGTGAATAGTTCATATAGAGAGTATATCAAAAATATGTTATATTGTGTACATGAGTTTACAACAACAAATCAAAGAAAATATCAAACAAGCTATGCTCGCTAAAGAGCCAATCAAGCTCGAAGTCTTGCGAGGTATGTCAACAGCCTTTATGAATGAATTGGTTGCCAAAGGCCGAAAACCACAAGATGAATTGACTGACGAAGAAGCTCAGGCAGTTATTACTCGTATCGGCAAACAGCGCAAAGATTCTATCGAACAATTTGAAAAAGCTGGACGTGCTGACTTGGCTGACGAGGAAAAAGCTCAGTATTCATTCATCGAGGAGTACTTACCTCAACTCATGTCAGAAGAAGAGATCAACGCCTACATCAACACCAAAAAAGCTGAAGGCCTCGACACAACTCAAAAAGGCTTGGTCATGAAAACACTCATGCAGGACCTTAAAGGTAAAGCTGACGGTCAATTAGTAAAAAAAATAATCGATGCACTGTAATATGAAATATATTTTACGTTTTGTTATTCTCGCGGTCACTATTTATTTGATCTCAACATTCATCCCAGGGTTTACAATTACGTCAGCTCAACCTGTAGTAACTGTGCTTATCGTTGCGCTCGTTTTGACACTTCTCAATATCTTTATTAAGCCGGTTCTCAAAATCCTCACGCTTCCAATTACGATCATCACACTCGGACTCTTTTCGCTCGTTATTAACGCGCTCTTGCTTTTGTTGGTTGCATGGATCGTTCCTGGCTTTGATATTCACACCTTCGGCGCTGCAGTGATTTCATCTCTCATAATCGCTATTATTAATTTTGTTATTGGGTAACCTATAAAAGTCTCTGTGAATCTCTTTAAAAGAAAATCAAAAGTTATCGTTCACGACGGAGGTTTCCATACCGACGAAATTTTTGCCTGCGCCGTTTTAGATATTTACCTGAAAGGCAACATGAAAATAATTCGAACGAGAGATGAAACAGTCATTTCAAGTGGAGACTATGTCTTGGATGTCGGTGGCGTCTATGACCACGATACACAGAGATACGATCATCACCAGCCGGAAGGTGCCGGCGCACGAGAGAATGGTATTCCGTATGCGACAGCAGGACTTGTTTGGCTTCACTATGGAAAAAAACTGATCAAAAGTGAAGAGCTCTGGAGTATTATTGATGCCAAGCTCGTTCAGCCGATTGACGCCATCGATAATGGAGTGAATCTCTCAGAATCAAAATTTCTAGGTATCTATCCGTACAGTCTTCAGAGTATTGTGGGAAGTCGAATGCCCACTTGGAGGGAAGAAGGCACGATCGATGTTGATCACGAATTTCTCGTTCTCGTTGATTTCATGAAAGATATCTTGACTCGTGAGCTTGAAATCGCTCGTGATGGTCTCCTTTCAAAAAGAGAAGTCTCTCAAGCAGTCGCTCTGACTCCTTACGAAGGGATCGTTGTACTAGATGAAAATTATCCCTTTGAAGAAACATTAGGATTGTACCCAGAGGTACTCTTTGTTGTCTCACCAAGGAGCGATGGAAGTTGGAGGGTTGCAGGGATTAGAGACAACATGGGAAACTTCGATTCACTCAGGAAGAAGCTACCTGAAACATGGGCTGGTCATCGAGGAGAAGCATTACAAGAAATTACCGGAGAGCCTGGTGCACGGTTCTGTCACAGCAAGCGATTTTTGTGCGTTGCTGAAAACAAAGAAAGTGCAATTAAACTCGCTCGAAAGGCGTTAACTCTATAATAGTATATGGCATTTATTGATGAAATGAAGTTCCACGCTACGGCCGGAAAAGGCGGCGATGGAGTAGTCAGATGGCGACATGAAAAATTTATCGCTAAAGGCGGACCCAACGGTGGAAATGGCGGAGCTGGTGGAAATGTCTACGTGCAAGGTATAAAAAATATCCACATCTTGACCAAGTATCGACATGAAAAAGAATTTTCTGCTGAGAACGGACATGATGGTGAAGGTGGATCTCGACAAGGAAAATATGGAGATGATCTTGTTATTGATTTTCCGATTGGAAGTATCATTACAAACACCAAAACAGGTCAACAGGTTGTTTTACATACTCCAGGTCAACGAGAACTTGTTTTAAAAGGTGGGAAAGGGGGCCATGGAAATGAATACTTTAAAAGTTCGATTAATACCACACCAGAGAAAGCAACCAAAGGAGTCCGTGGAGAAGAAGGGGATTTCCATCTTGAACTCGAACTCTTTGCTGATGTTGGACTCGTTGGATTTCCAAATGCCGGTAAATCAAGTCTGATTAATTCAATCACGAACGCCGGAGCAAAAGTTGGCGATTATAGATTCACCACGCTTGAACCAAACTTAGGTGACTTTTATGGACACATTATTGCAGACATTCCTGGAATTATTGAAGGTGCATCAGAAGGTAAAGGACTCGGGATTAAATTCTTAAAGCACATCAAAAAAACAGACAAACTGATTCACGTCATTTCACTTGAAGACCCTGAAACTCTCGAAGAAAGATATAAAGCTATCCGAAAAGAACTTGAGACTTTTGGTTTTGAGTTAAATGAGAAAGAAGAAATCGTCCTTCTGACAAAAACAGATATGGTTGATGAGAAAACACTGAAAGACTGCATCAAGAAAATTTCTAAGTACAATAAATCAGTCTACTCGATGTCGCTCTATGATGATGCGAGTATTGAAACATTCAAACATATTCTTTCTGGTCTTTTGGAAAGCAAAGCCGAACCCACTTTAGCAGAAGAAGCATAATCATATGGAAGAAGAAACAAAAAGACAATTTTATACGACTATCGGACTTGAAATTCACGCTGAACTCAATACACAAAGTAAAATGTTCTGTGGGTGTAAGAACGATCCTGAGGAAAAAACTCCGAACGTCAACATCTGTCCGGTCTGCATGGCGCATCCTGGGTCTCTTCCTGTACTCAACAAAAAAGCGATTGAGTCTGTTGTTCGTGTGGGACTTGCGCTCAATTCAAACATCTCAAGTGATTTTTCTGAGTTCGACCGAAAGAACTATTTCTATCCCGATATTCCAAAAGCCTATCAGATCAGTCAGTATAAATTCCCAATCGTCTTTGGTGGGGAACTCGCTGGAGTTAAAATTACTCGTGTTCACCTAGAAGAAGATACAGCAACATCAAAGCATGATCAAGATCCGACAAAATCGTTGGTGGATTTCAACCGTGCCGGAGTGCCACTCATGGAGCTTGTCACTGAACCTGTCATTCATACATCTGCCGATATAGGGAAATTCGCTCGTGAACTTCAGCTTATTTTTAGATATCTCGGAGTATCTGATGCCAACATGGAAAAAGGTCAAATGCGGGTTGAGGTCAATCTCTCAATCTCACCAGACCCTGATGTTTTCGGTGTACCTGTCGAAGTTAAGAACATTAACTCATATAAAGCGGCAGAAAAAGCGGCTGAATATGAAATAGCGCGAATGACTGCACTCTGGTATGAAGGACGACAGTCTGAAATCATCAAAGAAACTCGTGGTTGGGATGAGAATAAAGGTGCGACATTCTCTCAGAGAAACAAAGAAGTCGCTGAAGAGTATCGATACTTTCCTGATCCGGATTTACCAAAACTGATCCTCAAAGACCTGTTTGATTTACCAGAGCTTCGCAAAGATCTCCCAGAATTACCAGACGGCAAGCGTGATCGCTATGCTCGTGAGTATGGTATCAAAACAGATGACATTGAAAACTTCGTCATCGATCCGAAGCTCTCTCACTACTTTGAAAGAGTAGCTGAGCTTTTAGGGAATGATCAAGCTAAGGTCCAGCTGGCATCAAACTATATTATCTCTGACCTCCTTGGTATGCAGAAAAAAGATGCGTCATTTGTTTTTCCAACAGAAGCTCATTTTGCCGAGCTCATTGAACTCCTCTTGAAGGGTGATATTTCATCTCGCGCCGCAAAAGATTTGCTTCCTGACATGCATGCATTTACCAAAAGCGTCAAAGAAGTAGCTGAAGAAAAAGGTTTGATCCAGAAAAACGATCCTGAAGCACTCAAAGCGATTGCCCAAAAAGTAATTGATGGAAATGAAAAAGTAGTAGGGGAATACAAGGCAGGAAAAGAGTCTGTCATCATGTTCCTCGTTGGGCAGTTTATGAAAGAATCTAAGGGTTCAGCTAATCCGCAGATGGC
>CAZEPT010000026.1:0-10217 GCA_964514225.1 uncultured Candidatus Saccharibacteria bacterium | reverse complement strand
AATCCCCTCTCACCACATCAAACCATTTCTTCTCTTCAATTTTTTCTACTTTCAACCGAAGCGGCTGTGTTCCATCCCAGGCAGGTGGATTCTCTGGTCGGTGATCACGATACAAGAATGGTCTATTTTCCGCTTTAGCACTTTCTCGGAAGGCTTCGAGTTCTGCTTCAGTATATGGGTCGGCATATGCTAATCCTTTTTCTATTAATTTTTGGGCATATTTTTTATAACTTGGAAGACGTTCTGATTGGATGCATGAGCCGAAGTCTCCCGGTTTATCTGGTCCAAAGTCCCAGGTGATGCCAAGCCATCTGAGACACTCCATAATGTGCTCCATTGATCCATCAACTTCTCGCACTTTGTCCGTATCTTCAATACGCAGAATAAATGTTCCGTTATTTTTTCGCGCCCAAGCCCAAGCAAAAAGAGCAGTACGTATACCGCCAATATGCATAAAGCCAGTTGGACTTGGAGCAAAACGAGTAATAACTTTTTCAGTATTTTCCTGTGTCATCTTTAAAATATAACGTATTTATAGGATTTACAGTACTTGACTTTATAATATAAATATGCTATCATATAGATAATTAATTCTTTAAAAAAACTTAATATCATGCAAGAAACAATCCTCAGTAAGTTTAAAAACTTCTGCGATACTGCTCGCTCTAAAAACTTCAAACTTTATTACGACGAAACCTCCACCAATACAGACCCTGAACTTCACAGTTTACTCTCTCATGCAACAATGTCACTTGAGCCCCCTCCTCAAGGAAAGTGGAGGTACGTTGATGTTTCAAAAGGTACCAGTGAAAAAACCATGCTTGTAACTGGCCAAAAAATGTATCTGTCTCAGGCTGTAGATAAATTCACAGAAGAAATAGAACGAGGCACTTTTAATGCAAAACTAAAACTCTACGGTATGATCTTCTTGAAAGAAACTGATGAAGATGGTAATCCACTCAAACTTGCTTGTCATCACGACTCTGATGGGGGTATATGTTTGGATATTCTCACGGTGGGTGGTGACGATGATACTGTGTGGCGAAATAGTTTTGATGCGTGGTTTGAGTAACAAGCTGCTTAAACTTTTAAAATTTTTGAGTCTTAGAATCTTTGGTTCTGAGGCTCATTTTTTATTCTTAAAAATGTAAAATACCCGACAAGCAGAGCTTACCGGGTATTTTTGTGTCTTATACGTATTTACTATTTTCTTTTCACTACTTACTTTTCTTATTTCTGATGCGCAACAGTAATATTGATCAGCTCTTGAGCAATGAGTCGGCCGGCGTCAGGTTTTGAATTAGCTTTAGCCAAGTCTTTCATGTTTTGATACCTTTTTGGGTTATCGAGCATCTGGTCTATTTCGCTGGTGAGAATAGACGGTGTTAAGTTTCCTTGCTCTATCACTATCCCCGCCCCTGTTCTTGCGTACTCATACGCATTTGATTTTTGATCACGGCTGACATTCTCGGGAATCGGAATAACAATTGACGGTATACCCCAGAGTGATATCTCAGCAAGTGATGTTGAACCAGCGCGAGTAATTACGAGGTCGGCGATACCGGCGGCCATTTTCATTTCAAGTGGATTCATCAGTCCATATATTTTGTAACGAGTAACATCATCTTCACTTGTCATCACAACCGGAAGCCTATTTTTTATTTCTTGTATGTTATTTGCTCCAGCTTGGTGAATGACCTGATATTTTTTTAAGAGTGTTGGAAGAGCGTCAATGATGATATCGTTAATTGCTTCCGCACCTGATGATCCGCCGATAACGAAAATAGTTTTTGTGTTTGGAACGAAGCTGAAAAATTCCTGCATACCATCGAGTGCTTTTTCTTTGATAGCTTTTCGGATCGGAATACCGACGAGTGCAATTTTGTCAGCTGGAAAATATTTCGCGGCAAGCGGATGAGCGAGTGCAATCTTTTTAGCAAACTTTGCTGACCAGAGACTCACTCGGCCAGGAATAGTATCTGACTCGTGAATGATGACTGGGATGCCCAAAATCCGAGCAGCAAAAAGCGTTGGAAAACTCGCATACCCTCCTTTAGAAAAGACCACATCCGGGTAGACTGAAAAGAGCTTGATGAGCGCTTGGATGCACGACGGGATAAGCTTGAGCATATCGATATAATTTTGGATGCCTCCATAAAGCCTACTCTTCCCTGCTGGGACAGAAACAAATTGGATGCCGTTTTCAAAGAGCGCACGCTTGTCGTACGGTGCATCTGAAAAATAGTAGAGTTTAATCGGTAGTAATTTTTGCTCGTCAATAAGTGCGCGTATTTCTTCAGCAACAGCAATGAGTGGGAAAAAATGTCCTCCTGTACCTCCTCCGGTTAAAACGATTTTCATATAGATAGTATATACTCTTATGGTCTTTTCTGCACTATTTTTTTCTGTATTGAGAAATTTGAGTGACTATCCCGACAGCAAAGAGTGCGAGTGCGAGTGAGGTTCCTCCGTGACTGATGAAGACCAGGGGTACTCCTGTCAGAGGAAAGAGCCCAACTAACGATGCAATATTTAAAAATGACTGAGCGCCCAGTATGACCACGATTCCAAGCGCCAAGAGTTTCGCAAAAGGGTCTATTGCATGGTAGCTGATCCGAATCCCGCGCAAAAGAAATGCCAGGTACAAAAGGATACAGATACTCGTGCCGACAAAGCCGGTTTCTTCCCCTATAACAGCGAAAATAGAATCTCCATGAGGTTCAGGCAAATAGCCAAACTTCTGCACGCTCTGGCCTATTCCCTGCCCAAATAATCCACCTGAACCGAAGGCAATGAGTGCTTGCTTGAGCTGATATGAAGAACCTTGTTCATCATGAGTAGGATGAATGAATGTTTGGATTCTTTTTTGGATGTATGGAGTGGTAAGGGCGAGTCCTCCAAATGCGATTGTACCTGCAATAAAAATTGCAGCAAAATATTTAAGAGGAACACCTGAAACAAAAAGCATAGTAATACCTGCGACGGTCATTAAGATGAAACTCTTAGTATCTGGTTGAAGGAATAACAGTCCCCCCATAATGCCTAAAATAATCATAAACGGAATGATAACTTTTTTAAAACTCCCTATATCTTTCCTAACCCATGAAAGCCATGCTGCGAAATAAATAACGAAAGCAATTTTGAGTACTTCTGCTGGTTGAAATGTGGTGAATCCAACGTTGATCCACCTCTTTGCTCCTCCGTGTTCGAATCCAATACCGGGAATAAAAACTCCGAGCATGAGAACAAGAGCGCATATAAAAATCATAAATGCATGTTTCTTCCAAAATAAATATGGGATTTTCAGTCCAGCAAAAAAAAGAATCGCCCCACCTCCGATACCGAGTGCGAATTGATTGATAACGATACTTGTAAAGAGCTTTTGGTTCTTTGCGTAAATACCGAGCGCGGCAGATAAGAAAAAGACAACGCCAACGGTGAGAAGCGCAACGACAATCGTTACGAAGAGTGTATCAATTTTTTTCGGCTTAGGGAGAGAAAAGCTCATAGATGTTAGAGCAATGCGATTATAATACCTGATATTGAGCAGAAGACAGAGATGATCCAGTAACGCATAGTTACCTTTGCTGCTGGCCATCCTAGTGCTTGGAAATGATTGTGGAGTGGCGCAACAAGAAAGACTTGCTTACCATTTCGGAATTTTTTTGATAAGAGTTGGATGATACTTGAGAGAGCCGTAATGAAGAGCGGAAGTGCGATGATACCTAAAACAAGTACTTCTTTTGTCAGAAAGGCGACAACACCGAGCGTTAAAGTAAGTGCCATACTACCTGTTTCTGAAAGGAAGAATCGAGCAGGTGGAATATTAAACCATAAAAATGCTAAGATTCCTCCAACAATACTCATACAAAGCGCCGCTAAATCTCCCTGACCTTGTGCAAAAGCAATTACACCGTAGGCGCTAAACATTGTTGCGAATACCCCACCAGAAAGTCCATCTACTCCGTCTATAATCCCTCCTGAGTAGAGAGCGACAAGTACAATGACGCATAGCGGTACAATCCACATACCGACTTCAAGGCTGTATGAAAAGAACGTGTGGATAGAAGTCATGTCGAGCTTAAAATAGAGCCAGCAAGCTACAAACATACTCATACTGAAAACAAAGAGTAGTCGAGTAAGAAGTGAAAGCCCTCCCCCTTTATATGTTCCTCGGTCGTTGCAAACAAGAAAATCATCAATCAAGCCGAAGAGTCCTGCGCCGATGAGTATAGTGAATGGAATCCATGTCTGGGATCTTGAAAGGAATGAGAAATTTGTAAAAAATCCACCAAGAGTCTGATCTAAAATAAAGATAAGTGAGACGACGACAAGCACACTCCCCCAAACGACAATTCCACCCATTCGAGGAGTCTGACGGGCGTGGTCACTGTGTAATATCTTAGTAATCGTAGCATCCTGTCCGTCTGTTGTTTTCTCTACGCTCGTCTTCTTCCACATTTTTTTCTTGTATAAAAAGCTCGAAACAAACGGAGTGAGAAGTATCCCCACAATAAAAGTGATAATGCTCGGAATAATTATTTTAATTGCTTCAGTGTTCATAACTATTGAGATAGATGATTTTGTAATAATGTTCTAACAATTTTTTGTTCATCCCATGGAATAACTTTGCCTGCTCTTTCCATACTTTTTTCAGCACCCTTTCCGCAAATGAACACAATGTCATTTTCATGAGCAAGGGAAAATGCTTTTTTGATGCCTTCCGTTCTGTCAGGGATTAGGAATAAATTCTCGTCTGTTTTTTTCTCGGTAAAATGTTCAGCGATGTCAGCGATAATTTGATCTGGATTATCGTCATACGGATCAACATCAGATAGTATAACATAATCAGCAAGCGTGTCTGCGACGATTGCCATTTCTTTGCGCTTTCGTTTGTCGCGTCCACCACCCTCAGCACCAAAAAGTACAATAATCTTACCTCCATTTTTTTTCATCGCTTTTCCTGTGGTGAGTAAATTCTCCATTGAGAGTTTTTCGTGAGCGTAATCAATAAAAACTCTGAAAGATTGACCCATAACCACTTCCTCCATTCTCCCGGGGATATAGGTAACGGCTTCTATCCCCTTTTTAATTTTCTCAATAGGGAGACCGCAGGTGGTACCAACCATATACCCCACGAGTGCGTTATTCATATTAAAAATTCCTGGTACCTTAATAGTACACCATACACCATCCAGTTTGATTGAATTTTTCTCAATATCGACATCTCCCTTGATCATGTATTCTTGGAGGCTATACCCAAGATTTTGATCGAGTGGAATATTCAAATAGTATGATCCGTGCTCAGAGTCTATGTTGACGATTGATATTTTTTTGAATCCAAAAGCCTCTTTTTTAAATGTTTTTTGTGTGTATAAAAATAAACGTGACTTCGCTTTTTTGTACTCTTCAAAAGAATTATTATGAGACGGAAGATGTTCAGGGCTTAAGTTTGTAAATACGGCAATATCATAGTGCACTCCAATATGTCGATATTGCTTGAGTCCCTCAGAACTGACTTCCAAAACCACATGAGTACAGCCCGAATTCTTCATTCGTTTGAGGAGTTTCTGTGTAATCCAAGGGCTCGGCATAGTCATATGAAGCCTGTTTTCGAGCTCAGTATCCCCTACCATAATGTGTGCTGTACCAATAAGCCCAGTTTTGTACCCACCCGAGTTTAGGACTGACCATGCGAATTCACTACTACTCGTTTTTCCTTTTGTTCCAGTAATACCGACAATGGTCATGCTTTTTGACGGATTCCCGTACCAAAGAGCCGCTGTAATCGCGTGAACGTAATGGTACACACACAGTACTTTATCTGGAATGAAATTCTTTGCGTATTTTTTTAGTAGCCTAATCATATGATGTTTCTCGATTGTTGTAAGTGTAAGTAAAGTTCTGTTCTTTTTATTAAGGTCAAAACATCAGAGAAACGAGCGTCTCTTGTTGAATCGAGCACGGTGATCCCAATTGTGTCACCATTGTATGGGGATTTATACAAGACACTTAGTGTTCCCCCAGCATTGTCAGTGTAGCCTGTTTTTGAAAAGAGGAGATTTGGGACCTGATCTGTTACAACATTCGTGTTTGAAACTCCGATGCTTCCGACCTCAGGTGCATCAAAGAGAAATTGATTTTGAGTTGTAGCTTCAGCAATATCTGGGATACGCTTAAAGGCGATATACGTGAGCTTGGTTATATCTTTAGCTGTACTCTTATTCCCCTCCACCCCTTCGTCGAGTCCTGTCGGGTTGATGAAGTGTGTATTGTCGAGCCCAAATTTTTGAGCATTGTAATTCATCTTCTCTACAAAACTTGAGTCGGTTTTTTTATTAAAAAAATCTTGAAAAATTTCAGCTGCATTATTGGAAGACGAGACGAGCATAATTTTTCCAAGGGTCTTTGCATCCCAGACATCCCCTGTGTTAATACCATTGTTTTCGAAACCAATAAGTGCCTCTTTTGAGACAGTAATTTCCTCAAGACCAGTTCTCTCTGCGGTCACTGCAGTCATGATTTTTGAAAGTGAAGCAATATATTTTTCCTGATTAGGAAGCTTGCTATACAGTTCTTCGTCAGTTGTAAAATTATAAATATATATATTGTGAGCCTTAATCTGAAGCCCGTCAAAAACTTCATGCTGGAGTGTGAGTTTGTTTTGCATTTCTTCAAGATACAAGTCTGTATCTCTCTCGATACTTTTAATGTACGTTAGCGCGAGTGTAAATACACATACTAAAAGTACAAGAAGTATCCGAGTATTTTTCTCTATATAAAAATGGGAACCCTTACTTTCCATCGTTGTCACCCTCTTCTATTGCTCCACTAATAGTTTTTAAGATGTCTTGATATCCTGGAAGTTCTTGTATGTCTGTAATACCCAAAAAGCGAACAAGATCAGTTGTCGGAACATACGTAGCCCCTCGACTTTTTTTGTCTTGTTCAGATTTAGTGACAAGGCCCCGCAAGTAGAGATTCCGGAGGATAAACGATGAATTAACTCCACGGATGTAATCTATTTCACTTCTTGTTGCTCCATTTTTGTAGAGAATGATAGCAAGTGTTTCCAAGCTTGCTTTTGAGAGCTCTCCCCCACGTTCCCCTTTTTCTATTTCTTCAATAAATTCTGAAACACTCTCGCTCGTCACGAGTGCGCACTCTATCTCTGTTTCTACAAGAGCTAAACCTGAATTAGTATATTTTTCTTTCAGAGTGCCGAGTAATTCTTGCAACTCTTCGCTGGTTACATGAAGGACTGACTCAACATCTTTTTTTAGTTGAGCTTCGCCTTTTATAAATAAGTATGCTTCAAGTTTATTGTGCATGTTCATAGGATCCCTCTTGGTTAGTTCTTGTAATGTTCATTTCCCCGAATGTATCTTCTTGGTCCGCCACGAGAAGTCCTGTACGGACAAGCTCAAGGATAGCTAAAAATGAAATGACGGTAAACACTTTTTCTTCTTTAGTGTAGGTCTTTCTGACACCAGCAACATCACTAAAGGTAAATGAGGTAAGTGCTTCAACTTTCTTATGAATACGATTCATAACTTCTTCGATGGTAATGGTTGCACGAACTTGAACTTCAGGGGCAGCTACTCGTGCTTCAACTACCGGTACTCGTGTTAGTGAGTCAACGATAAGGCTATGGAGATTTTGTACATTTATCTGAGAATCAGGAATAAAGACGACACTTCTTTTTTGAGGTGCTCTTGTATAGAGCGGACGCTTGCCGAATCGATCGGCAATTTCTTTACTCAAGTCTTTGTAGATTTTGTAGACCTTGAGGCGATCCTCTAAGTCTTCAATCGTTCCTTTCTCCTCGATAGTAATTTCAAAGTTTGGTAAAAGTGAGCGAGACTTAATCAGAAGAAGTGTTGCGAGGACAACCAAGTAGCCAGTGATTTCATAGTACTTCCCTCCGGTTTCTTTAGACTGGAGATCGTTTATGTACCTTGCATACTCTTCAGTAATCGACGAGAGGGATATTTCATTAATGAAAAGCTTTCGCTCCTCGATCAAAGACAGAAGAAGATCAAGTGGCCCTTCAAAGAGCGCTGTTTTAGTTATGAACTTGTCTTCTTCTTGTGTCTCCATAGAGTGATTATTTTTTTAGTTGAATCTTAAGCTCGGCAAGTTGTTTTTCCGATACAAGACTTGGTGCACCCATCATAAGATCTTTACCTTCTCCGGTTTTTGGAAATGCGATTACTTCTCGAATGTTTGGTTCGTTCTCTAAGAGCATGACAATACGATCAATTCCTGGAGCAAAACCACCGTGAGGAGGAGCACCAAAAGTAAATGCATCTAAGATGTGTCCAAACTTAGCACGCTGTTCTTCTTCGCCGATTTTAAGGAGATTGAATACTTGTTTCTGTTCCTCTGCATTGTGAATACGGATAGATCCGGATGAAAGCTCGAAACCATTTAAAACGAGGTCGTACGCATTCGCTCGGATAGAGAGCAAATCTTCCCCTGTCAGGAATTTCTCCCTATCTTCAGGAACAACAGCACAGAATGGATGGTGCTGAGCTTGGAGTGTACCGTCTTGGAGTGTTTCAAACATCGGGAAATCAACGATCCATGCAAAGGCGAGCTCGTCTGGATTATTCTTGTCTTCTCTGAGGTCTGGTTTATCACTACCATATTTTTCCATCGACTCCGCATAGGTTAATCGTGGAAATGGAAGATTTGAAATTGTTTTGTTCGGGTAGAGTGTGTTTACGAGTTCAACGAACATTTTTTCAGTATAAGAAAGAACATCTTCTTGGTCGACAAAAGACATCTCAAAGTCGAGTTGAGTAAATTCTGGTTGTCTGTCTCCACGTTGATCTTCATCTCTCATGCATCTCGCAACTTGGAAATATTTTTCAAATCCAGCTACCATGGCGAGCTGTTTGAATTGCTGAGGAGATTGAGGAAGGACATAGAAGTTCCCTGGGTGAAGTCGTGATGGAATGATGTATTCACGTGATCCTTCAGGAGTCCCCTTCATCATCATCGGGGTTTCGATTTCAACAAAGTCATTGTTATGCATATACTTTCTAAAGAAGGTAATGATTTTGTCGCGCATCCGGATATTTTTCTGCATTCGCTCTGACCGAAGATCTAAGTAGCGGTATTTCAATCGAACATCTTCTCCAACTGCTCGTGTATCTGATCCAATATCAAACGGTAGAGTCTCGGCAGTATTCAATATTGTGATCTCTTTGATCTCAAGCTCAATATCTCCGTTTTGTTTGTCTTGTTGAATGTTTCGTTCAGGGCGTTTGTTGACGATTCCTTTGACTGCGACGACGAATTCGCTTCGGAGTGTTTTTCCGACTTCCATGAGTTCATCGTTCCCAGGGAGGACTACTCCTTGGACTTTTCCTGTCATATCGCGAAATTCAAAGAAAATCATTTTTCCTTGATCACGTCTGACATCAACCCAGCCTTTAATAGTTACTTCTTCTCCTGCGTGCTGACTTAAATTTTTAATTAGTGTTCTTTCCATAAATTTTCTGTATATAGGGGCAAATAAAAATCGCCTCTCTAAACTTATCTATTACTTTTGATAAATTTATAGGGGCGAGTTCTCTTATGAGGATCCGCGGTGCCACCCTATTTCCCCTACTCTTTTTTATCAGAATAAAGGCGCTTTTTAGTGTATCTTCCCCTGTTGTCAGCAGGATCACGAGATATCTCTAGTATACCTCGAGGGTGAGATAAATAAAAGGGGTTAAAATAGATTATTCACCTTTTTTGTCTTTTACTTCGCGTACTTTTCGAGTGACGACTTTAGCTTTTTTGGTTATTTGTTTGTAGATAGTACCTACAGTACCTTGGGCTATTTTAGATCCCAAACGGACAAGTGCTCTGAGGATGCGGAAGTAGACGGCTGTACAAATGAGGAGAATAAAAAACAAAACCTGAGCTGTGACAGATGGCGCAGTAAAGACGTTTGTGAACGCAAAGAGGAATAAGACTACGAGGAGTAAGAAGGCTAAAATAAGCGGAAGAAGTCCGATCGTGTAGAGCGCACTCTTAAAGACATTCTTTATGTAGTCTACTGGAGCTTCTTCGAGTTCATTCGTTACTTTCTCCATGGCGTATCTCTTGAATTTATTCAGCATACACCCATTGTAGCAAATTAGCGCCAATTAAAAAACCGGCAGACTCTGCCGGTTTTTTAGAACTACTTTTTAGGTTCTTTTGCTTTCTTTGGTTTTTTT
>CAZEPT010000025.1:8441-10619 GCA_964514225.1 uncultured Candidatus Saccharibacteria bacterium | reverse complement strand
ACTTGACAAAAAATCTCAAGTATGCTAAGATATAGATAAATCAGTTCCTTGTCATCAAAAACACAAAATCTATTAGTATATTGTGTTGTTTAGAAAATCAGACCGATTACTATCTTGATCTGCCTGGTTTTCTAAACAATAAAAAACAATATATAAACATGAAAAAGATTATCTTCTTTATCGCAATTTTTTTGTCAGTTTTTAGTACAAAAGCTGAATTTGGAGCCTACCGTAAGGCCGGTGTGTCTTGCGGACAAGGACAGAATGCCCTTGATTGCATAGTTGCATCTATTAAAGATGGGACGATGGGCAAAAAGCTCAATTGTTCTGAAATGTATTTTTTGGAACAAGTAGCTTTTAGTTACAATAAACAAGCAGGGACAAATTTTACGGGTGAAGATGCACGGAAGGCGTTTATTGATGGACAATTTTTCATCACTGAATGGGATCGCAATGATCTTATCAATTCCGGGTTGGAAAATGGGATAGCCCACTACTTTCCTATGACCGGTAACGGTATGGTTAAAGTTATTTCGAGCAAAGATCTTAATGGCCGTACCTTACCCATTGTAAAAGCTGAGGGCACTAATAGTAAAGAAGCCTGTTTCAATGTATGCTACAGCAAATCAATGCAGCCGTACAAGGAAGAAAAACAGCTTATCACAAAGCCAACTCCTCCCTCTGCCATAAACCTTCCTGCTCCGACGACAGTGGCCATTAATCTCCCCACGCCAACACAATATCAATCTGAAGAAATTTATCGGGTTGGTAGTAGTGAGAATCGTGTTTACAACGCACCTGATTTGACTATCAGTGGTCATATGCCCGCGAATGTTGTGAATTCCTATGTATCTACAGGATGGGGATGTTCAAATTGTGGTTCAACTAATCAAGGAGAACAGCCAATTGGCTCTGATTTACCAGCAGGAAATGGTCATGCTGTTGATGCTAATCCAGGATGGGGAACGACTACTGGTGATCATCCGATAGAAGCCGAACCAGGATGGGGAGGAACGACTACAGGTGGCGGTCCTATAAGTGCCGACCCAGGATGGGATGGCTACGCTACTACTACCAATTCGCCGGTAAATAATACAGGGAACAATGGTAATGGGAATACCGGTGGTAGTGGTACTAATGGTAGACCTATTGAGTAAAGATTTTTTGTTTTTGAATTTGAAGTAGTAATTAAAATGGGTGAAATTTTGTTTTACAAAATTTCACCCCTGTTTTCCAGTCTTGAAATGATGGTACTCATCTTTTGAAGCCTGAAAAATGGTTCATTATCTCAGTAAGAAGGGAGAAAAATAAGTTTCTCAAACTTTTTATGAAACATATATAGGATTTTTTTAGCAGCCTCTTTTTAAAGGGGAGCGTCAAGTACTTGACAAAAAATACTAAATATGCTATGATACCGTTATAAGTCGCGAGACTTGTCGAATTTAATTAATACTAGAAAAGTAAAAAATATATGAATTTTTTCAAAAAAATCACAACAATTGCTTTTGTAACTGTCTTTTTGTTTGGTACAGCTACAAGCGCACTTGCTGCTGCTCAATGGAATACTCACCCAGGTGATCTTTCAACAGTTGCAAGTAAAAAACAAGGTGCTGTATCATACGGCGCTACAACCTATGCTCAAGCAGGGGATAAAGTTGCAGTACGAATCTATTATCACAACACTGGAATAGGTCCAGCTGCGAATACGACATTTACCATGTCTACTCCAACTGGCTCAAAAACAACACACACTATTACAGGGAGTGTTGGTGCACCAGGAACTGGAACAAAAAGTGGTTCAACTACTATCCAGCTCTCATCAGCACAAACACTTACATACATCCCAGGTTCAATTCGATTTTATCGATACAACCAGAATGTAAACGCAACTGCTGTAAACAGTGACACAGCTATTTTCAACGGTGGTCTTAATGTTGGAACAATTCCAGGAATGGAAACATGTCCAGTAAACAATGACTTCTGTGAACAAGGTGTCGTAGCTGTTGCTTTCCAAGTAAGTAATACTGCACCAGTTGTCCATCAATGTTCAGACGGAATCGACAACGATAGTGATGGTAAAACAGACTATCCATCTGATCCAGGATGTACTTCAGCTGTCGATGACAATGAATACAACGCTGTTGTAGTAACATACCAATGTAACGACGGTATCGATAA
>CAZEPT010000025.1:0-8341 GCA_964514225.1 uncultured Candidatus Saccharibacteria bacterium | reverse complement strand
ACAATGAATACAACGCTGTTGTAGTAACATACCAATGTAACGACGGTATCGATAACGATGGCGACGGATACACTGACTACCCATCTGATGCAGGATGTTCATCATCAACAGATAACAACGAATACAATACTATTGCACAAAATACATGTAAAATAAATTCATTCTATGCGTCACCAACAAATGTTGTATCAGGCGGAACAACTCGTTTGTACTGGAGTACAACAGACTGTACAACTGTAACAATCGACGGTGTTGCGTATTCAGTAGATGGAAACGGATACTTCGGTCCACTCTACTCAGGACGAACATACAACATCTATGCAACAAATAGTACAAGTTCTGACTCAGACAGTGAATATGTCTCAGTCAATCAAGTAAACCAAACATACCAATGTAACGACGGAATCGATAACGATGGCGACGGATACACTGACTACCCATCTGATGCAGGATGTTCATCATCAACTGACAACAGTGAATACAATGCTGTAGCATCTGCTCCGATTGTTACGACACTCAATCCTTCAAGCCTCACACTCAGTTCAGGTCAGCTTAACGGAATGGTTACGAACGCAGGAAATGCGACAACACAAATGTACTTTGAATGGGGAACTGACACAGGAAACCTCTTCAATACAACAAACTATCAATCAGCAAATGGTAACAACACGATTACTTTCTTTGATACCATCTACGGTCTTTCAACAAGCACAACATATTATTACCGTGCAGTTGCAAAAACAAACGGTATCGTATACAGAGGAGAAATCAAGTCATTTAGACTTGTTGCTGGTGGTACGACAACAATCTTCAACCCCGCTCCAATATTTACAACTGTAGTTCAGCAATCACAACCACAAGGTTTTATCCTTGGACTTGGAACAAACTTGGTTCAATTGAAATTCATCAACAATCAATTTAACACAGCGAACAATGGAACATTTGGAACAGTGAGTACAGTTAACGACGGTGTTCAAAATGTATGTGTTAACGATATGGCAAAATTCGTTGTTGAATACAGAAACATCTCAAACACAGTTTTGACTAATGCTATTCTCCACATCGATATTCCAAAAGATGTAGAATTCCGAAATTCATCAGCTGGAGTGTACAACAAAGCAGATAACACAATTACTGTAAACGTTGGAACACTTAACCCAGACCAAGCAGGTACAGTTTCATTTGACGGACTTGTTCTCTCAAGTGCAGCAAACCGAGATCTTCTCGTTGTACCAGCAACACTCTCATTTGAAAACCCAAATAACGGAGCTCGAGAAACAGCAATCGCTTACGGCCTTGCTACATCACAAAACTGTGTACGGAACTCACTCGCTGGATTCGCATTCGGTGCAGGATTCTTCCCTAACACACTTATTGGATGGTTGCTCCTTATCTTGGTTATCCTTGCTCTCGCATACTTGATCCGACGATGGTTCTTCCTTCCTGTAGTTACACGAACAACAGACCGAAGACGAGTTATCGAAAGACACTATGAAGACATGGATGTCCCGACAGCGCCATACCAACACTAATACGATAGAAACGAAACGCGCATAAAAATAGACGACACAAATGCCAAAAAAACCGGAATTGCCTCCGGTTTTTTTGTTGCTGAGTTTGTGGTACAACTAACCTATGACGACCTTCACGCTTGATACACTCCCAAAAGAAATGGCAGGACTTGTGTCCGAGTTAAAAAAAAGAAAGATCAATGTGGTGCTTTTTGATGGGGATTTAGGACGAGGTAAGACGACATCGATCCAAGAGATTGCTCGTTCCCTCGGTGTCACTGAATCAGTTCTGTCTCCGACATTTGTTTTGATGAAACAGTACCAGACGAGTGATGAGTATTTTACAACACTCATCCATATTGATGCATACCGTATTACTGATGGATCACTGTTTAGACTTCTTGGACTAGATGCTGTCATTGCTGACCCCCATACGCTTGTTTGTGTGGAGTGGCCTAATCTGATCCCTGAACTTGGACACTATCCGCATGCTCTAGTACACTTAGAGTATGAGAATGAAACTACTCGAACAATCGATGTTTCTTTTACATAACCTCACACGCGCTCTATGAAGAAAAAACCTCCGTACACTCACAAATACATTTTGCTTGATGCTCATGCGATTATTCACCGTGCCTATCATGCGTTACCGGATTTTACGACGAGGAGTGGTGCTCCAACTGGCGCACTCTACGGACTTATGACCATGCTTGTTAAAGTGATCACTGATCTTAACCCAGACTATATTATTGCTTGCTACGATTTACCAGGTAAGACTTTTCGACATACAGCGTATGAAGAGTACAAAGGGACAAGGAAGAAGATCGATGATGTTTTGATTGAACAACTTAAAAAATCACGAGAGATATTTGAAGCGTTCAATATTCCGATTTATGATTATCCTGGATTTGAAGCAGATGATATTTTAGGAACACTTGCTGAGCTTTTAAAAAAAGACAAAAGCAATCAAATCATTATTGCGTCCGGGGATATGGATACCATGCAGTTAATAGATGGGGATCAAGTATTGGTATACACGCTCAAGAAGGGGATCACCGATACGATTCTCTACGATGAAAAAGCGGTCAAAGAACGCTATGGATTTTCTCCTGAGCATATTTCAGATTACAAGGGACTTCGTGGAGATACATCTGATAATATTATTGGTATCAAAGGAATCGGAGAGAAAACTGCGACTACAATTATTGAGCGTTTTGGGAGTATTGAAGCACTGTATAAGGCATTGAAAAAAAATCCGACTCAAGTTAAAGATGATATTAAAGTAACTGATCGTATTATTAATTTGTTGATTGAAGGCGAAGATGAAGCACTTTTCTCTAAGGAGCTCGCTACTATCCGTCGCGATGCGCCCGTGACGTTTATCCAGCCTCCGATACATTCAAGTGTCTATAATCCCGAAGCTGTTGAAAAATTGTGCCTCGCGTATGAATTTAAAAGTTTAGGTCCGCGCATGCGCTCGCTCTATAGTAAGGATACTCCGGCCCCTACTATTAAAAATAATAAAGAAAAAGTTGTACTCGAAGAGAGTGAAGAAGATGATACCATTGTCGACCCTAAATATCTTTTAGCACTGTCGCTCCTTGATTCTGAAAATCTTCATCCGACAAAAGCTGAAGTGCTTTCATTTTCATCTGATGGGACGTATGAAGATGCATACAAACATATTGAAGCTCAGCTTACCAAAGAAGGAATGTATACGCTGTGGAGCGAGCTTGAAGTCCCGCTTTTTCCGATTGTAGAAGAGATGTCCCAAAATGGAATTTTGGTTGACCTGGAGTATTTTAAAAAAATGAGCGAGGTGTATCATAGAGAACTTTCGAAACTCGAACAAACTATCTGGGGTCTCGTCGGACAAGAATTTAATATTAATTCTCCTAAACAATTAGGTGAGATTCTTTTTACCGTACTCAAGCTAAACGACCAGGACGGAACGAAAACAAAAATCAAAAAAACAACAACTGGCGTCCTCTCAACTAAAGAAAGTGAGCTTGAGAAATTACGCGGGAAACATCCTGTTGTTGACCATCTCTTTGAATACAGGGAATTACAAAAACTCCTCTCAACCTACATCGACGTTTTACCATCTTTGGTTGCGCCTGATGGGCGGATTCACTCGACGTTTAACCAACTCGGTGCAGCCACCGGTAGGTTCTCATCAAACGATCCCAATCTCCAAAATATTCCAATCAAGACGGAAAAAGGTAAGGCTATTCGTGGGGGATTTATTAGTGCTCCGGGCTATACGTTTATCGGATGTGACTATTCTCAAATCGAACTTCGAATTGCGGCACTCCTCTCTCAAGATGAGACGCTACTTCAGACTTTTATAGAAGGGAAAGATATTCACACGAGTGTTGCGTCACGAGTATTCCATGTTGAAGAGCGTGATGTAACCTCTGAAATGCGTCGTCGCTCAAAGGTCATTAACTTCGGTATTCTCTATGGAATGGGTGCGACAGCGCTTTCTCAAAATCTCGGACTACCTCGAAAAGATGCGCAGATATTTTTAGAAGAGTATAAGGCGAGTTATCCCACACTTGCTGTGTACTTAGACGAAAGTTTGAAATTTGCTCAAAAAAATAAATACTCAGTTACACTCTTCGGACGCAAAAGAAATTTTAAAAAAATCACTTCACCGCTTCCTTTCATTCGGGCAATGTACGAACGCATGGCAGTGAATGCCCCAGTTCAAGGGACAGCAGCTGATGTTATCAAAAGAGCAATGGTTTCTGTCGCGGATGCGCTCCGTGAAAAAAAATTACAGGATGCTGTTCGCCTCGTACTTCAGATTCACGACGAAATTATTTTTGAAGTCAAAGATGAAAAACTTACAGAAGCGACAGAGCTTATTATTTCTGCTATGGAGGGAGTACTTGCTTCTCCTGTAACTAAAGGCATGCAAATTCCACCCCTTGAAGTTCATGTATCGACGGCTAAGACCTGGGCTGAGCTCAAATAGACATTTACCCCTTCTGTAGTACAATTAACGTATGTCAAAGTTTAATAACACTCATCTTATTCACACTGTTTTAGGGCATGCCTACCTTTTATTTTTGGTCTTTTTTTGCCTCGCTATTTTTGTAAATCGTTTGTATCCGTTCGAATTTCACAGTACGACACTCGAATATATTGTAATAGTCCTCGTTTTCTTAGGAACATTCGTGATTTTTTGGGCTCAACGGGCTAGTCATATATCAACCAAAGCTCGTCTTGCAGATGACAGAACACATGAAGCGTTTTCTGTTGGACCTTATGCATTTTTACGAACCCCAACACAAACATCTCTTTTTCTTTTGATGTTCGGTCTTGGTCTCGTCGTTGATATACTCTGGATTAGTATTTTTGCAATTTTATCACTGATCATTAACTATATTATTTTTGTGAAGAAACAAGATAAAATTCTCCTCAAACGGTACGGCGCGAGTTATGAAAAGTATCGTTCAAAAGTTCGTTTTTAAAATATGCTCTACGTTATAACGAGTGAAGACTATTCTTTTTTTCAAAAAGAAAAAGATGCAATTCAAAAAGAAAAAAATCTTGCAGCCGAGTATGTGATTGATGACGTGCTTAATCTTGGGACAGTTGTTGATCAGTTTGGTCAGGAAAGTTTTTTTGAAACACCAAAACATTTGATTGTATTTAAATATATTTTTGAAGAGGCTGATGAAGAGTATTTCACTCAAGTTGTATCTCTTTTGAATCGCTATGGCCATGCGGTCATTGTCTACGAGTACACGCTCTCTAAAGAACTCAAGAGTTTTGTGACAAACCAAGGTGCACTCCACAGGGAATACAAAAAACCAGCCGTAAAAGAAAGCACCATAAGTCCTTTTGGTTTTACTGATTTATTTATCAAGCGTGATAAAAAAAATGCTTGGATTATGCTTTCTCAAATGGTGGAAGAGGGAGCTACTATGGGTCAAATTGGAGCGGCACTTCACTGGGCACTTAAGACTCTTTTCCTCACTAAGACAGGGAAGGAGGCTGATAATCCAGATATAAAACCGTATACATGGAATAAGATGAAAAGAGAAACAAGCAAGTGGACTGAAGGGGAAATTAGGCAAACTCTTCGTGAACTCTTGTTTATAAGTGGTGCTGAGCAATTTGATGAGGAAGCGTTTCGGATGAGATTAGAACAAATGGTGTTTGCATTATAAATTAAAAAGAGGGACGG
The DNA here is from genome assembly GCA_964514225.1 of uncultured Candidatus Saccharibacteria bacterium. Lineage (GTDB taxonomy): Bacteria > Patescibacteriota > Minisyncoccia > Phycocordibacterales > UBA9973 > CAZEPT01. The sequence continues at coordinate 2,632 of CAZEPT010000025.1, read as the reverse complement.
CCTAGGCCGTCCCTCTTTTTAATTTATTCTTATTCCTACTACCGGGCATAATCAATAACGCGTGTTTCTCTGATGACTGTTACTTTAATTTCTCCTGGGTATTTGAGATCTGTTTCAATTTTCTTAGCAACTTCTCGAGCGAGATTCTTTGCCTCAAGATCTGTGATTTTTTCTGGTGTAACAAAGATACGAATCTCTCTTCCTGCTGAAAGTGCAAACGTCTTTTCTACTTGTGGGAAGTTATTAACGAGTGCTTCGAGTTCTTGGAGACGCTTGAGATAATTCTCAACACTATCACGTCGTGCACCTGGTCGTCCGCCTGAGATGTTGTCTGCTATCTGAACGATGACCGCTTCGATTGTTTCATGAGGGCAGTCATCATGGTGAGATTTCATAGCAACGATGATCCGTGGATCAGCACCAAACTTTTGAAGGATACGGACACCAATATCGATATGTGTTCCTTGTATCTCATGGTCGAGGGCTTTTCCGATATCATGGACGAGCGCGCCTGCTTTTGCGATTGCGACATCTGCACCGAGTTCGCCTGCGAGCATTCCTGCGATATGGGCCATCTCGATTGAGTGTTGGAGGACATTTTGTCCGTAACTTGTTCTAAAGTAGAGGCGACCGATAATCATAACAATACGTGGATCAAAGTTGTAGATTCCGCATTCGTAGACTGCTTCTTCTCCTTTTTGTTTTATGATTTTATTGATGTCTTCTTTAGCCTTCTCTACCATTTCTTCGATTTTGGCTGGTTGGATTCGTCCATCCATAATGAGGTTTTCAAGGGCAAGGCGAGCTATTTGGCGTCTAACTGGATCAAATGAAGAGATGATGATTGCCCCCGGAGTTTCATCAACGATGAGCTCAACTCCTGACATTCTTTCGAAGGTCTTAATGTTACGTCCTTCTTTTCCAATAATTTTCCCTTTGATGTCTTCATTTGGAATCTGAACAGAGGTCATCATGATTTCTCCGGCAGTTGATGAGGCGAGTCGTTGAATCGCTGTTGAGAGGATGTCTTTGGCTCTTCTGTCGAGTTTGTCATGCGCATCCATTTCGAGCTTCTGTGTTCGAACGAGAAGATCTTCTTCGGCGTTCTTCTCAACTTCTTTCAATAAAAGTTCTTTTGCTTCCTCTTGAGTGAGCTTTGCAACTTTCTCGATTTCTTTTCTCTTTGCTTCGTCTGCTTCAGAAATACGCTCTTTAATTTTTTTTACTTCTTCGATGCGTGATTTGATGTCCTCAACTTCTTTGTCGATTTCACTTTGTCGGCCATCCAAGAGTTCTTCTTTTTTAATGAGACGTTTTTCAGTATCTTTGAGCTCAGCTTGGTGAGCTTCTTCTTTTTTCTTCAGTTCTGCTTCCTTATCCTCAGCTTTCTTTTTAGCGTCATCGAGGATTTTTTGTGCATCAGCTTTCGCTTGGATGACGATTTCTTGTGCTTTTATTTCAGCTGATCCTTCTTGGCCACGAGCGGCAAGCATTCGGAAGTAGTATCCAACTCCTGCTCCTACAAAAAGTGCGATTAAAAACACGACTATTATTGTGGTTACCATATTGTTTCACTGTCTGTCAGTTATAGTAAGCATGTACGCACCAAAGTACCTACTGCTTGGTCAAAAAGTCTTTATTTTTAAGGTTTATAACTAACATACATTTTTATTATCTAATTAAAAGTCAACGAACTCAGTATACTCCTTTTGATTCGAAATTAAAAGATGCTTTTTTGGAAGGGTAAGGGCTTTGTGTGTGTCTTTCTGGGGGGTCCCATATAAAAAAACTGCTCCTTAAGGGGAACAGTTTTTTAAAATTTTGTATGGTTTGTTAGGCGTAATGAGTATACTTTTTATGTACTGTTTGGAATCGGTTTGGATTTCCGAAAACTTTTCCATTTACAATCATTTCTTCTACGCTGTCTTGTTCCGGAATTTTCTCAACTTCTCTCTCAGGGTAGGGTTCAGGAATTTCAGACTCTTTCTCTTTCTGGAATGATAATTTTATTTCAGGAAGATTATTGTCTGTCGTTTGAATTTTCCGGTTTTGGTTAGCTTCTTCTTTGTAATACTGTGGGCTTTTGCCCCCGTTGATGGAGACGTCGGCAATCTGAGTCTCTTGTATTAAGTGAGGGCTATGAACCGTGAGCATTCCTCCTTCATGGGCTAGGCTTTTTAAGTCTGTTTTGACTTTTATGATGTGAGGGAATTTGGTCAATTCGTTAAGACTGTTGTTTTGCCTTTGTTGTTGTTTTGCCGCTCTGTTGCGGCCTGTAGCTTTTGTCATGGTCTAGGTGTTTTTAAGGATTGAAATATTTCCCTAAGAGTATAGGACGTATATCAGGGTGAGTCAAGGAAGATATGCACCTACAAAAAACAGCGGGATGACTTTAGCCATCCCGCTGTTTGTATTCCCATTAGTAATTAGAAATTGAGAATTAGTAATTTGTCCTATTTCATCCCTTTCTTCGTAATCACTTCATCAACCAATCCGTATTTCTTTGCTTCTTCAGCGACCATCCAATTATCTCGATCTGCATCTTTTTCGATTTGAGCTGTCGTTTTACCAGTCGCTTTAGAGAGGATTCGGTATAAGTTGTCTCTTGTTCGGAGAATATTTTTTGCAGTGA
>CAZEPT010000024.1:10674-10795 GCA_964514225.1 uncultured Candidatus Saccharibacteria bacterium | reverse complement strand
GTTTGATCCAAAAAAGAAAACTGATCCTACCACCAGCATACCAACTCCAACCCCGACTCAAAATGTAACTGTCGTCCCGAATGGCACTTGCGGACTGACCATTCTCTCTCACTCAGTGAAC
>CAZEPT010000024.1:9923-10664 GCA_964514225.1 uncultured Candidatus Saccharibacteria bacterium | reverse complement strand
GACGATTAGTGGAGTAGTTGATAACACAAACATGAATACACTCGGATGCTCATGGCTCATGTTTGAAGGACAAGCAGGAAGCGCGCGGCTCTATTACAAGTCTCCAGCAGAAGGATGGAAGCCGATTGGTGCTCAAATACCAGTTCCTGTACAAAATTGGATGTCGACGAAAACGACATTCATGGTCACCTTCACAAATCCTATAATTGATCTCGTATCTGGAACGGAGCTCAAAGTCGTATTTACTGAAGACAATGCATCCGGTCTGCCGCCGATTGATATATATGAACTTCCTCTTATGTACGATCCGACTGCTGCGCCATCACCTGAGCAAATGGAACTTTCGATATTTCTTCAAGACAAACAAGCAGTTGAACAAAATGATTGTACTGTGACATATAAAGCAACATTTTCTGTGCCAAAAACATCAACCGTGGCTGATGCATCACTAAAGATACTCTTTGGAGACGAGCTTAAAGCATATGGCACCTATCAATCTGTCTCAATCGTAGGTGGTATTGCCAAGGTTATGCTCGCAAGCGACAAAACGCCGACTGGCGCACCACTAACTTCCCTTTCGAGTTGTCAAAGCGGGCACTTGATGTCCGTACTCGAAGACACATTGACCCAATACCCAAGCATCAAAAAAGTTGAACTTCATTCACCAGAAGGTAAGATAGAATTTTAGTTATAGAAAATAGTAAATAAGCTAAGTCCAAGTGCTATATTATACAAATATTG
>CAZEPT010000024.1:233-9913 GCA_964514225.1 uncultured Candidatus Saccharibacteria bacterium | reverse complement strand
TATAGAAAATAGTAAATAAAAATACATTTAAAAACAACGGGAGGCGTTTGGCCTCCCGTTGTTTTGTATTATTTTTTATAATTTGAATTTATTCAATACTATTCTCTATCGCTTTATGCGCGAGTATATCGATATCAAAAAGATCTCGTTCTGTTTGGCAGGCTGTTTTTTCTGGGTCATCATAGTTCACGCACTGTACTTCTTTTATCGTAAATGTTGCCTGAGCGACGATACCATCACCGCCGAGTGTTTTATATGTATACGTCAGATAGACGCTTCCTGCAGCACCTTCACTTGATACTGTGACACAGTAGGGTTTTCCATCAATAGATTTTTGAGTGGTCTTACCCTGTGGCATGACTACGTCTCCTGATTCCACACAACTAAATTGACCAGCTTCAAAGGTGACCACAGGTGGCCATGTTTCAGCAGTGATATACGTTGATGTCCAAGTCGTATCATAATATAAATTTGCTGGAACTTCTATGTTCTGCTTAGGGAGTGCGATATTTTTATTTTTTGCATACCAAAATCCACCAACAATAACGGCAATAACAACGAGTCCAATTATAGATGCTTTTTGTTTATTCATAATGTTATTATACTTTTCATGAGACAGAATTACAAATGAGCTTCTTTTGTGAGCTTGAGCTTCTCTTGTTTCGTAAGTTTTTTTATCCTCGCTTCCTCCTTCGAAGCTTCGGACCTATTTTTATATATTTTTGAATAGACAAGAGAAACAGGCCTTCTTACTGAAGTATACTTCGCACCGAGTACTGCACTATTGTGCTCTTTTGTACGCCTATCTAAATCAGTCGTAATCCCTGTATAAAGCGTCTGGTCGGCACACAAAAGAATATAAACGTAGTACATTAGAGCTTCCCCGTCCTCTTAGCATAGAGATAGAGTGACTCGACCTTGTCCCGTGCCCACGGCGTTTTGCGTAGAAAAGTAAGGGTGGATTTGATACTCGGATCATTTTTAAAGCAATTAATTTTAATTTTCCGGGCAAGTTCTTCCCAACCATAACATTCAACCAGACCCTCTAGAATATGAGCGAGAGTTTTATTCTGAAGTGGATTATTCGGATGAGCGTCAGCCATATATACGGAAAGTATAGCAAAAAACACATAAAAAAGGATATACTTAAGGCATGAAAGGATACCACAAAAATATAGAAAAAAGTACGGTCGAAAATGACTACTTTAGAAAAGTTGAGTACACAAGTTCTCACTTGCAGTTAGTCTTGATGACACTTAAACCTAATGAAGAAATCGGATTTGAAACACACACTGAAAACGACCAATTTTTCCGCTTTGAGAAAGGTGTGGGTATGTGTGTTATCGATGACAATGTGTATGAAGTCACAGATGGTGACGCAATCATCGTACCTGCTGGGGCAAAGCATAATATCACCAACACGAGTTCAACTGAATTCTTAAAACTCTACACTATCTATGCTCCACCTCATCACCAGAATGGAATCATTCACAAAACAAAAGAAGAAGCGGAGAGTGATAACGAAGAATACGACGGCGTGACGACTGAATAATAATCTTCTATTTCAAAAATACTTCAAGAACACCATCACCTCCGTGTTCTTGTTTAGCTCTATTGAAACGAACGCCTCTTCCGGATAAGTATCTTTTGATATGGTCCCGCAACACCGGCGTACCTCCACGACTTGCACCAGTACCTGTAATCACACGAATATGCTTATACTGAGTATTCTTCATGAGACGAGCTATTTCTTTCTCAGCCATATAAGTAGTGTAACCATGGAGATCTATCGTGTAGTCAGGTATTTGTTCGTATTTATTCATTAAAATTATTTTTTCTTTTCCTCTTGCTCGATCCTATCTTCAAAAGCACGAGAGAGTAAATCCTCAAAACCAGCCGGGACTTTTTCTTTTTGAGAAGATTCTTTTTTATTTTCTTTGGAATTATTTTTCATACTATCGTTTGAGCCACTCTTTATCTTGTCTGACTAAATACTTCTCGATATCTGATTCATCTGCTACGCACATTTTGAGTGCTCGCTCGACACGAATCGATTGTGAGCCTTTGAAAAGGACGTGGTCGCCAGTTTTGAGGAAGTCCTTAATAAATTCACCGGCATGCTGGCTCGTATCAAACCACCGCGACTCACGAACACCAGCCTTGGTAGCTTCTTCATGGGTAAATTTTGATCGAGGTCCAATCGTAATCAAGACGTCAACGCACGATGGAGCAAACTGACCGATCTTGCGATGCTCTTCTTCAGCATAGATTCCGAGCTCCATCATATCCCCTAAAACTGCTATCTTGCGCTTTGCTTCAGGAAATGATTTGAGTGTCTCTAGTGCATTTACGACAGCCACTGGTGATGAGTTGTACGTATCATCAATTAAAATGCTACCTTGTAGACCTTTCAAAACTGACAGACGTCCATGGGTCGCTTCAAGATTCTCTAGTCCAAGTACCGCTTTTTCAAAAGTAAATCCTTCTTCAAGCATAATAAGTATTCCAGGAAGCGCTCCTAAGATATGTGTTTCAGCAATAACTCGGGGAAGAGAAAATGAATATAACTTATCACCGTAGATGAGTACACCTGAACCAAAAATCCCACCCTGTTTTTTTTCTATATGAAATTCAGACAGTGAGAGTGTTGCATCAGCATGCGTCCCATACGTCACTGACTTTTGAGAAAATTTCTCCGCCATAGCAAGTACGAGCGGGTCATCGTGATTCAAAACAAGAACACCATCCTTCCTTGTGTGAAGAGCAAGCGATTGTTTTTCTTTGATAACCTGTTCTTTACTCTCAAAAAATTCAATATGGACAGGAACTTCAGGCAACCGAGTAAATACAGAATACTTTGGCTTAATCCAGCTTGCTGGTTTAGAAATATCTCCAGGATGATCAGCACCAATCTCCAAAATGAGATACTTTGGAAAGTCTTTATTGAAGAGTTCACCGAAGCCAGTAGTCATGTTATTTAGCCAGCCAAAAATATTTCCCCACATGTTCGGAAGATTTAATATAGACAGCGGGATGCCGAAATCACTATTGTAGCTCTTTTGAGTCTTTCTGACAGATACGTGGGGTGAGAGAATTTTATACATAGCATCTTTCGTTGTTGTCTTCCCGACAGATCCGGTTACAGCAATAATAGTTGGCTTTTTTAGTCGGAGTGCAAGCTTCGCCTCAAGCGTAAGCACTATAACGATACATTTCTTAAAAATTTCTTTCATATATAAAAATAAGTATATTATCTCTTAATATCACGATCACCAGGGACATTGTAGTAGGTCATCAAAAATTGCCCAATATCCATAGCAGTCGGAGCAAGTGTCTGAGCTGCAAAATCATCAGCGTTCGGTTTCATATTGTATATAAAAACGATATAGCGCGCATCATATGCGGGGAAGTAGCTAATCATCGTATGGAGATACACGTTTTCAATATACCCTCCATGAGCATCGGCAATCTCAGCCGTACCAGTCTTTGCAGCGGCAGTATGGTTCTGAAGCTTCACACTTCCAGAGAGAAGCGCACCGTCAACTACTTTTCTGAGCATCCCCGCAATACGCGCCGATGTTTCAGGCTTAAGAATTTGTTCACCTTTTTCGATAGGAATTATAGTTTCTGTTCCATCTTCGTATTGGATTTTTTTAACAATATGAGGATTAACTAAATACCCACCATTTGCAACAGCAGAAAATGCCCGGATAGCAGAGACAGGCGTCAGAGCAATTCCTTGCCCGAAAGAAGCCGTGGCATATTCGAGCTCGCGAGGACTCTCCAGATTCTTGACCATATTTGAAACTTCATTAGGGAGGTCAACTCCAGTTTTTTCTTTCATGCCAAATTTATAAAAATATTCTCGAAATTGCTTATACCCGAGCTGTTGCATAACGAATGTTGCACCGGTATTAAGCGATTTGTCGAGAACTTCCTGCATCGAGACATAACCATAGCTCTTTTTTCTCGCATTATAAATACTCTCTGTGTTGAGCTTAACGATTCCCGTATCAGTATAGTGCGTATCAGGAGTGACCACACCCGCGTCCAAGCCTGATGTCATGGTTAAAATCTTAACAACTGATCCAATTTCAAAAACACTCTCAACAATAGCATTGGTGAATACTTTTGAATTTTTCTCTTTATTGAATTGATTTGGATCAAAGTCAGGTAAATTCGCAAGGGCAATAATCTCACCGGTATTCGGATCCATAATGATACCCCCCACGGATTCGCTTCCCCACTCAGCTCTCAAGTCAGCCAAGGATTTTTCTAAGTACCCTTGAACAGTTGGTTCGATCGTTGTGACGATGTTTCCTATTTTTGCATTATTCTGTTTTTCATCAGTATCAATATTTGAAAATACTTCTGCGAAGAAGTTTACAAACGGCGATGATGAGCGAGGAGATAATATATCGTTGTACTGGCGCTCAAGCCCGTATTGCCCAGAAAGCGTATCGCCCTTAAATCCAATAAAACCAAGAACTTGGGACGCGAGTCGTCCACCTGGATAGTTTCTCCAACTTTCAGGATAGAGCGTCACTCCTTGGATCTTTTTTGCCTTAATCTCATTTGCTTGAACAAGTGTCAGACGAAGGGCGAGCTCCTCATAGGTATCTCCTTTTTTTAAAACTCGCTCCATAAATTCCTCTTTCGTAAATGCACTGTATTGTCCAAGATCTCGGTAGAGTGCTTCAGGGTCTTTAATGAGAGGTGGATTGACCGTCAATTTATAGCCTGTTGCGACAGTTGCAGCTGAAATCAGAGTTCCATCTTTTTGACTAAAATAAATAGTTCCTCGCTCGAACGGACGAGCAGTGGTGTCGACATATTGCCCGAGCGCTTTAGTATTATATTTCTTTGCATAGACTACTTGTACTCGAAACAGCTGGATGATCGTCAAAAGACCGATCAAAATAATACCGGCAATGAGTACTAAAAAACGTCCTCCGCTCTTAGAGTCCGTTCCTTTGATCTCTTGTATTTGTGAATGCAACCCTTTCTTGTGATTCATAATAGAGCGTATGTGGTTTAGTATACCCTAAAGTGGTTGCAGATGCATAGGAAATGGTATTAGTTTCTGACAAATAACCAGCTTCAAGTGTACCAATATCTGAATTCAACAAAGTTATTTCTTTATCAAGTGCACGTCTTTCAACGACACCATAAATAACAGATGAAAGTGAATATACATAGAGCCCGATAGCAAGCGCAAACAACACTACAAGAACTTTAAAGAGACGACGTTCAATCGTATACGGTGAATGTATACGGTTACTTTGTGCATAGGGATTTATTGAACGAATCATCATACTCTTTGAAATACTCGTAACTTTGCGCTTCGTGCGCGAGGATTACTTTTAAGCTCTCCTTCAGTTGCGATTATTGGTTTTTTAGTAATGACGAGACCTGCGTCATTATCTGCTAATAATTTAAAACTTTGTTTTACAATTCTATCTTCCAAACTATGGAAGGAAATAATAAGAAGTCGTCCGCCTGTCTTTAAAAGAGATATGGCGTCTGGAATCACGTTTTCAAGTTCAGTGAGCTCGCTATTGACTGCGATACGGAGGGCTTGGAATGTTCTAGTTGCAGGATGTATCTTACCTCTCTGATACGCAAATGGAACTGCGCTCTTGATAATTTCAACGAGTTCAAATGTCGTCTTGATTTCTCTTTCTTTTCGAGCAAGCGTAATTGCTTTTGCAATACGTCGTGCATATCGTTCTTCCCCGAAACCAAAGATAATATCAGCGAGTGACTCTTCACTCCAGTTGTTTACAATTTCCTCTGCAGTCAACTCACCTTCTTGATTCATGTTCATGTGAAGTGGTTGATCCTTCTGAAACGTAAACCCTCGTTCATCTGTATCGAAATGCATCGATGATACTCCGAGATCAAGTAAAATTGCATCTACTTGAGTAACATGTCTCTCTAGAAGCTCATGCTTCATCCCTGCAAAGCTCGCATGAATGATTATAGGAGTTGCTCCAGCATCACTGAGGACTGCTTGAGCAATTTTCTGAGCCTCAAGGTCCTTATCAAATCCGAAGATTGCGAGGTCCTTATTCGCTTCAAGAAAAAGTGCTTTGGCGTGACCACCTGCACCGAGTGTTCCATCAACATAGATGGCACCTGGTTTGATGTGTGATTCTCTTATTACTTCTTGTAAAAGGACTGGAACATGTTGCATATTAGAGTACTCCGACAGAACCGAGTTTCTGAGCAAGGCCGTCTGCTTCTAGTTCAACGCCTTTTTTGTATTCACTCCAACGCTTGTCATTCCACACTTCGATTCTGTTGTGGACTCCGACAACTGCTGCTTTTGCTTTAATACCCGCTCTATCTTTGAGGAAATCAGGGATGAGAACACGCCCTTGTCCATCAACATCTACTTGCGTCGCTCCACCGAACATGAATCGATTGAAACGCAAGATATCAGTCTGGACCATAGATGCCTGCTCAAGACGAGCAGCTATCTTTTCCCATTCCTTAGTTGTAAACATAAAAATCGATGCATCGAGACCCGGAGCCAACACAACAGTCTTCCCCATTTCCTTACGGAACTTGATTGGAAGCGATATTCTGTTTTTTTCATCCACTGAGTGAATATATTCTCCGATTAACATTTTTATAGAGTTTCTTGTTACGAACTAATGACGATGCTCAAATAAGGAGGAGTTCTTGATTCTCCACTTCTTCCCACTTATATACATTTTATTCCACTTCGCCCCACAATGCAAACCCCCTACCCCACTTATCCACAGTAAAAAGTGAAACGATACATTCAGGGATAATGTCAAATACCCCCTGATTACGGAGGCAAAAAAACAGCCGATTCGCTTTGTGAATCGGCTGTTTGACTTGAGTAAAAATAAATGTTATTCTAAATACAAATAAAAATTTACATATGAAAAAAAATATTGATATGACACACATGGGTCCACTTTATGACGGATCACAACACGGTCACGCAGATTTTCGCGGAAGCTTAGAACGCGCAATAAAAATTTGTAGAGTAGATTTTGAAAGAATAGTTTGTGTTAGGTTTTTGAGACGAAAATATGAACAACTTTACAAAGAAACATTCAATCAAGAAAAAGTGGATAGCAAAAATAAACTTACATTAGAAGCCTTAGAAAGAAGAAGCCACATACCAAGATATCCAACAGGACAGTGGGTGATAATTTAATAAAATTGAAATTGAAAAAAGACCGGACTCAATATCCGGTTTTTTATATCTTTCTTCTGTAACCTAAAACCTGCCACCTACAACCTAGCTTTTACTCCTTCGGTTTCATTAAAGGAAAGAGTTGTGTTTCGCGAAGTGGTTTATCTACCAAAAATGCAAAGAGTCTTTCACCAAATCCAAATCCGCATGTCGGAGGCATGCCGTGCTCGAGCATTTCAACAAATTCCCATTCAGGCATCATTGCTTCATCGTCGCCTCGATCAATAAGCTCTTGTTGGAGATTAAAACGCGCGCGTTGGTCTATTGGATCATTGAGTTCAGAAAAACCATTACCAAGTTCAGATCCAGCCAAGAGAGGTTGGAATCTCTCTGTTACTCGTGGGTCATCGACGCATGCCTTAGCGAGTGGTGAGACAAGCTTCGGTACTCGAACAAGAAATGCCGGACCGGATATTCCCTTTCGGCAATATTTCCAGAGTGTATCTGTGAGTCGTTCGCGATTATCTCCCGTATACTTTACTCCAAGCTCATCAAGCTTTGCTTTCATCTCATCTTCTGTCGCATCTAAGACATTAATACCTGTTTGCTTCTCCACCTCCCGCACGTAATCAATCCGCTTCCATTCGTGAGCTAGATCAAAGGTATGTCCACGGGTGGTGAATTCTGTCTTGCCGAATGTATCGAGTGCAACTTTTCGGTAGAGCTCTTCAACGAGCTTCATTCCCATCTCGTAATCGGCGTATGCCCAATAAAATTCCATGTTGGTAAATTCTTGCAAGTGATCAGGACTTGTTCCTTCATTTCTATATGCGCGTCCGATTTCAAATGTCTTATCAAATCCTGCCGCCATGAGTCGCTTCTGCCAAAGCTCACCGATCGAGATACGCATAAAGACATCAATATCAAAATCTTTATGGTGAGTCTTGAAAGGATTCGCCTCCGCGCCTCCTGTCGTCACTTCGAGTGTTGGTGTTTCAACCTCCAAAAATCCTTTTTCTTTCATGAAGGCTCGAGTTGATTCCCAGAAACGAGATTTTTTATAGAAGATATCTTTGAGTTCAGGGTCAGTGAGAATATCTAAGTATCGCTTTCGGTATCTTTCGTCAGGATCAGTCATCCCCGCCCATTTCTCGGGGAGTGGTGCAAGTGACTTGGTTAAAATATTCCAATCAGTGACGAGGATAGTTTTTTGCCCGCGATTAGTTACAAAGAGTGTTCCGACAAGCTCAACAAAGTCTCCTATGTCGATGGTATTGAAAAAGAGGTCAAAAGTAGCTTCAGGTGTTGGATCATCTTTCTTCAAAAGTGCTTGGAACGTCTCAGTCCCGTCAGAGAAGTTAAGAAAGATAAGAGCCCCTTGAGCACGGAGCGACATGACACGACCAGCGAGCGTGACTTGTGTCTTATCAGCCTCGAGTTTTTCAAAGCTCGAAAGCGCCTCAGTAATCGTATGAGTTCGGTTGGTCTTGCTTGGAAATGGATCTTTTCCGGCAACTTTCAATAATTCGATCTTCTTCAAGCGCACATCGCGTATTTCTTCTAGTGAGGCCATATGGGAATAAGTATAAATGATAAATGATAAATTACAAAGGCAAAACATTACCAATTACTAATATCTAATTTCTAATGGAAATACACTACTATAATAAAAAAACACCCCAACATTGCTGTTGAGGTGTGATAGTTTGATTTAAGTTTAACCTTTAGTCAGGTAAACTCTCGTAGTACTTTTGAGCTTTTTCGTACTGAATATTTACGACATCCATTTTTTTACCTAAGGAATCATACTCTTTAGTACCAAATTGGTACTTTTTTGATTCTACATAGAGAGCGTTCCATTCATTTGAATAAATGTTTCTTTCTGCCCAAGCTGAGTCTTTTTTAATTTCATTATAGTAAGCTTTTGTACCATATATAAATTCTGGAAATTTATAACTAACAAAAATTGAACTGCAGAATAAAAAAAGTACTCCGGCAAGAAACGTATATCTGAACATCTTATCCACATCAAGGGCATAGTCTTCAAGAAGAAGGATATATGCCTTTTCTCTGGCGTATTCATTTTGTGTTTCTTTCCACAATTTAGTATAGATTTCTATCTGCTGTTTATTTTCTTTCCCTGTTTTTAATTCAGTTTTTATAGTTCTAAAAAACCTTTTTAAGGAAATAAAAGATAGCGTACCCAAGGCAAGAGTGAGAGTCGGTAAAATAAAATAAAGGAGTATGTCCATAATATAAAGGGGTTTTTGAATTGTGACTTTTGGGGCCATCCTTATCGGACCGACTCAAAAGTCACAATTCAACCACCGTTTTCAACGAACTCAATCTTTAGTATATTATAGCAAATATACAAGATTTGTCAAGTATCTTGATCGCCTTGTTACATATACGTAAAAAGCGGGACGGGCTTGGGCGTGCCGGGTTTTTTAAGTATTTTGATTTTGGAATATTATATCTTGTATTTTTTAATTTTTTTATATTTTTT
>CAZEPT010000024.1:0-223 GCA_964514225.1 uncultured Candidatus Saccharibacteria bacterium | reverse complement strand
AAAAATGTTTTGAAATTTTTCTTGAGCGCCTTTTAAAATAACCTAAAAACGCGGGCCGCCCTCGGCCGCCCCGCTTTTTATCTCTATATTCTGTATCCTATATTCTCTCTTCTATTTGTTACTTTATATCAAGTATTGAGTATTCAACAGCTCCCTTTGGAGTAGTGACTGTAACAGTATCTCCTTTCTTGTGTCCAATGATAGCAGCACCTATTGGTGAATT
>CAZEPT010000023.1:4447-10907 GCA_964514225.1 uncultured Candidatus Saccharibacteria bacterium | reverse complement strand
AAGCATTATAAGAAGCAAACAATTTCTTGTATAAGAAGTTGTTTATTAGTACTCAAACGAAAAAATGGCAAAGACATCAACATTCGTGAGATCACTGAAGACTCCTAAGTTTTCAACAAGAGCAAAAAATCGCTGCTTCCGATGTGGAAGAGGACACGCTTTCATGCGTGACTTTGGCGTTTGTCGAATCTGCTTTAGAGAACTTGCAAACGAAGGGAAAATCCCAGGAGTTCGTAAATCAAGCTGGTAATATATGGATACACTCGCAAACATGCTTGTGATGATAAAAAATGCATCACAGAGAGGCCATGAATCAGTTTCAGTGCCTCACTCAAAACTAAAATTAGCAGTCGCAGAATGCCTTAAAGCAAATGGATATCTTTTATCTATTGCTGAGAAGGCAAAAAAAGGACAAAAAGTATTGGAGCTTGGACTCGTCTACAACGAGAACAGTGAACCAAAAGTACATGACGTGACAAGAGTTTCAAAATCTTCAAAGCGTGTGTATGTTGGCTATCGAGACGTGATCCCATTTAAGTATGGTCACGGTATGTATGTCCTTTCAACACCGAAGGGAATCATCACTGATAAGCAAGCAAAGAAAGAGGTCGTTGGCGGAGAATTATTATTTTCAATTTGGTAGTTGTCATATGTCACGATTAGGAAAACAAAAATTAGAACTACCGGCTGGCGTTACTTTCTCTTACATAAACGATGTAGCAGAAGTCAAAGGACCGAAAGGGGAACTTTCAAAGAAGTTCTTGCCGAATATCAAAATTGAAGTAGTTGATAATGCAGTTACCTTTACACCAAAGAAAGACGACCTCGTCTCACGAGCGCTCTGGGGAACCTATGCGTCACACGTAAGGAATATGGTCAAAGGTGTTACTGAAGGATACACAAAGAAATTGATTCTTGAAGGAGTTGGATTTAAAAGTGAAGTGAAAGGAACAAACCTTGAGCTTGCTCTTGGGTTTTCTCATCAAGTCATCGTCCCGATAACTAGAGATCTTACAGTTACAGCTGAAAAAAATAACATTACAATTACTGGAATTGACAAAGAAGTGGTCGGTCAATTTGCAGCAAAAGTTCGAGCACTCAAAAAACCTGAACCGTATAAAGGTAAAGGATTCCGATATGATGGTGAAGTGATCAGACGAAAACAAGGTAAGAAAGCATCATAATATATGGCTACAAGTACAAAACAAGAAAAGCGCCTACGCTTGAAGAAAAAAATCCGAGCAACTATTTCAGGAACAGAGATCATTCCTCGTCTTTCAGTGTACCGATCAAACGTCTTCATTTATGCTCAGCTTATTGACGACAAGTCTGGAACAACACTCGGACAAGCATCTGATGTCACTGCGAAAACAGGCACAAAAATGGAACGTGCTGTGATTGTTGGAAAGAAGATCGCTGAAGTTGCAAAAGCACACAAAATCGAAAAAGTAGTATTTGATCGTAATGGATTTAAATACAGTGGTCGTATTAAAACACTTGCTGATAGCGCACGCGAAGCAGGTCTAACATTCTAAATATATGTCAGAAGAAGAAATCAAAACAACTGAAGGAGAGGCACCTGTTGCTACTCCAGTAGAAACTCCAGCTGAATCAACTCCAGCTGAGGCACCACAAGCGGATGCGAAACCAAGCGAAGCTCCAGCTACAGCAGCTGTTGCCCCAGCTCGACCTCGTCCAACTGGCGCACGACCAATGGCTTCACGTGGAGCACGATCTCCACGAGCTTTCGGAACACCAGCACCTGCTGGAACAACGACTGCAGGAGGTACAGCAGCGGGTGTTGCTCGCGCACCATTTCGTCGTCCATTTGTTAAAAGAGATGGAGATACAACTGGTCGCCCACCACGACGTGGAGGCCCAGGAGGTCCACGACGTTCAACATTTGAAGACCGACGTCCAGAGTTCGAACAAAAAATTCTCTCTATCCGCCGTGTTGTTCGTGTCGTCTCAGGAGGACGCCGTCTGTCATTCGCTGTATCTATGATCATCGGAGACAAGAAAGGCTCAATCGGAGTCGGTACAGGAAAATCAATTGATACGTCAAATGCGATTCAAAAGGCACTTAAAAATGCTAAGAAGAATCTCGTTAAACTCAAGCTCACTAAAGAACATTCACTCCCATACAACGTTGAAGCAAAATATGCGACATCACGTCTTACTATGATGCCAAACAAAGGAAAGGGAATCGTTGCTGGTTCTGCTGCTCGAGATATTCTCAAGCTCGGCGGAATGAAGAACGTTACTGCAAAATTCCACTCAGGATCAAAGAACAAACTTAACAACGCCCGCGCAACTGTCGTTGCTCTCTCTACATTTGCTGTAAAGAAAATGCCAGGGATCAATTTTG
Source organism: uncultured Candidatus Saccharibacteria bacterium (assembly GCA_964514225.1). Lineage (GTDB taxonomy): Bacteria > Patescibacteriota > Minisyncoccia > Phycocordibacterales > UBA9973 > CAZEPT01. Next base: position 8,539 of record CAZEPT010000023.1, on the reverse strand, counting down.
CTGCGGAACCACAAGGGGTCGAGGTAAAAGAAACAGCAGTATTGAGTTAATATATGCAAACAAACGATATTAAACCAAAAACACAACTCAAGAGCAAAAAGCTCATTGGACGTGGAGGAAAACGTGGAAAGACATCAGGACGAGGAACAAAAGGACAGAGTGCTCGTGCTGGTAACAAGAAACGACCAGAAATGCGAGACATCATCAAGAAGCTTCCAAAGCTTCGTGGATACAAGTTCAATACAACTCAAGCACAAGCAACTCCTGTAACATTCGAATTGATCGAAAAGGTATACAAAGCGTCTGAATCAGTTAATCCAACGACACTCGCTGAAAAAGGAGTAACATCTCTTCAAGCCCACAAGCTCCGACTCGTGAAGATCTTGAATAAGGGAACGCTCACAAAAGCGCTTTCATTTGAAGGATGTTCTATGTCAGCTGGCGCACGAGAAACTATTCTTAAGGCCGGAGGAACAATTATTGATATTCCAGTAAAGATCACTCGTAAGGAAAAAGGCGGAACTAGTGGAAAACCAAAAGAAGGTTCAAAAAAAGCTGCCAAGAAAGTAACAAAAAAGGTATAATACCTCTATACTATGAATACAATTATTACAAAGACTAAAGAATTTTTTAAAGACAAAACACTCAGAAAGAAAGTTATTTTCGTGCTCTGTATGTTTGTCTTATTCAAACTTCTTTCAAATATCCCAGTACCCGGAATCAATACACTCCGACTTCAAGGATTTCTTGAGAACAACCAATTTTTGGGCGTCCTCAATATATTCTCAGGTGGCGGACTCTCTCAGCTCTCACTCGTTATGCTCGGTGTCGGACCATACATTACTGCGTCTATCATTATGCAACTCTTGACTGTGGTATTCCCAGGAATGAAACGGCTCTACCAAGAAGAGGGTGAAGCAGGAAAGAAAAAATTCGCTCAGTATTCAAGATGGCTGACAGTCCCGCTCGCATTCCTTCAAGGGTTTGCGATCTTGACACTCCTTGAAAGACAAGGAGCAATCGATGTCCTTACTCCGATGCTCAAAGCGCTTAATATTATCATCGCCGTTGGGGGAACTATGTTCCTTCTCTGGATTGCTGATAGATTGACTGAACATGGTATTGGAAATGGAACATCACTCATCATCTTTGCTGGTATCGTTGCGGCTATTCCGCAACATGTCAGTCAGTTCATGTTTACGTATGATCCTACACAACTCCCGATTTACATTCTCTTTGGTGCAATCGGAGTACTCGTTATTGCAGGTGTCGTATTTATCACTGAAGCAGAACGACCGATCCCAATTACCTACGCAAGACAAGGTGCAGGTGGACAAATGGTTGGTGGAAATGTGAACACCTATGTTCCTATCCGTATTAACCAAGCCGGCGTTATGCCAATCATCTTCGCGCTCTCTATTCTCCTCATTCCTCAGCTCATCGGGAACTTTCTTGTGGGTAAAGCAGGAATGCTCGGAACTGTCGGTGCGAAGCTTGCAGCATTCAGCCAGCAATCATGGCTCTATGTTGTCCTCTATTTCGCTTTTGTATTTTTCTTCACATACTTCTATACAGCTGTGACGTTTGATCCAAAGCAAATGGCGCAAAACCTCTCTAAGAGTGGTGGATTCGTTCCAGGTGTTCGTCCTGGAGACGCAACAGAGACCTATATCGGAAATATTGTCGGGCGAATTACGCTCATCGGAGCGCTCTTCCTGGCGATTATTGCAATCTTGCCACTTATTGTTCAAAAACTAACAGGTGTGACAACCATCGCTATCGGTGGAACAGCACTCCTTATCGTTGTTTCAGTTGTTGTCGACATTCTCAAAAAGAGTGACGCACAACTCTCAATGAAGTCTTACTAATTAAAAGACCCGCCCTGTGCGGGTCTTTTAATATCATATTATTACTGTATACTAAAAAAGCATGGATCAAATAACCAAACAGTCACACGTATTCATATTTATGGGTCGGTCAGGCTCAGGCAAAGGGACTCAAATAGAGCTTTTGCAAACATATCTTAAAGAAAAAGGACAAACCAACCAACAGCTTTTTGTCTGCGGAGATGCGTTTAGAAATTTCTTCAAATCTGGATCATACCTCTCTTCATTTGTGAAAGAGTCCGTTAACGATGGGAACTATCAACCTGACTTTTTAGCAACTACCTTGTTCTTTACTGAAATCTTCAAAACGATTAACGCTACAGACCATCTCTTTTTCGATGGATATCCAAGGTCGCTTAAACAGCTCACTGAGCTCAAAGAGCTCTTGACCTATGTGGGCCATACTCACGCGACTGTTGTTGTAATTGACGTAGAAGCTACTGAGGTGGTCAAGCGTATGGTCTTGCGTGGACGTCCTGATGATACAGAAGGTGCAGCAGAAAAAAGACAAGCTGAATTTACTCGAGAAGTTATTCCAGTCTTAGATGCAATCAAACAGGATTCGTTCTTCACATATAAGGAGGTTGATGGTATGCCGGCACCACAAGATGTGCATAAGAATGTGCTTGAAGCACTCGCTCTATAAGTATGGAACATCATAGAGATGAAAAACATATAGTCATTTCGCTTGGAGGGTCACTTATTGTACCTCTTGGTGTTGATACAGGTTTCCTTCGCACCTTCAAGCAATTTATCGAATCGAGAGTGTCGGAAGGGTATACGTTTGCACTTTTTATTGGAGGTGGAGCAGTCTGTCGGATGTATAACGATGCACTTGAGGCTCTTGAGGGAAAAGCCACTCGAGACGACAAAGATTGGCTTGGTATATCAGTCACGAAGGTGAATGCGCTCTTTTTGAAAATGATTTTCGGAACACTCGCATATGATGAAATTATCGTTGACCCAAATATAATCCCAACTACAGATAAGCCGATTGTTATTGGTGCGGGATGGAAACCAGGTTGGAGTACTGATTATGATGCTGTGGTCTATGCCAAACACGTTGGTGCAAGTACTGTTATTAATCTCTCTAATATTTCCCACGTCTATACGAAAGATCCAAGAAAATATCCTGATGCAGTGAAGATCGAGAAGATCACCTGGGCTGAGTTCCGTACGTTGATCCCAGAGACTTGGGAAGCAGGGCTCCATTCGCCATTTGATCCGATAGCATCAAGGCTTGCTGAAGAATCTCATATTTCAGTTTCTATCTTGGACGGCAACAACATCGCCGAACTAGATAATGCTCTATTAGGTAAAGCATTTATTGGTACACAAATCACTCCATAATATATGTCTATTTTTATTAAAAACGAAGAAGAAATTGAAAATATCCGCGAAGCTGGTCATCGACTCGGGGCTATTTTGGAGGCGGTCAAGGGGAAAGCTATGCCGGGTATTTCAGCATTTGAACTTGATCGCTATGCTGAAGAACTCATCGTAGAGGGTGGTGATGTTCCGGCGTTCAAAAACTATAAACCAGATCTTCACTCAACTCCATTTCCAAATGCGCTTTGTGTCTCTGTAAATAATGAAATCGTTCACGGAATTCCAACAAAAAATAAGATCTTGAAAGCAGGGGATATGGTAGCACTTGATCTCGGTCTCTCTCATAAAGGATTTTTTGCTGATCATGCTGTATCATTTATTGTCGGAGATGAAGGAACTGACAAAGAAAAAAAGCTCCTTCGTGTGACGCGTGATGCACTCTATGCTGGGATTGATATGGCTCGTGAAGGTAATCGTGTTGGTGATATTGGAGCAGTTGTCGGAGCCTTTGCTTCAAAAAATGGATTTGGGAACGTTAAAGAACTGTCTGGTCACGGTGTCGGTATTTATATTCATGAAGATCCATATATCCCAAACTATGGAAAGAAGGGCGTCGGAATCATGCTCAAAGCGGGTATGACGATCGCGATTGAACCGATGTTCACCTTAGGTTCTCCTGCGATAGAAGTCCTCGCAGATGGCTATACTGTTGTCACGAAAGACCGACTCAAGGCAGCTCATTTCGAGCACACAGTCCTGATCACTCACGGCGACCCTGAGATACTCACAGAAATATAAGTTTTATTGTACTTATATTTTACTTCTCATATATACTTAATCTATGAACGAACAACTCACCTCATATATCAAAGAACAA
>CAZEPT010000023.1:0-4347 GCA_964514225.1 uncultured Candidatus Saccharibacteria bacterium | reverse complement strand
GAACAACTCACCTCATATATCAAAGAACAAACCGCTCTCGGTGTTCCTAAAGAAACCATTATTCAAAACCTGAAAGATGGAGGTGGGTGGAGTGAGGAGGAAGTACAGCAAGTTTTTGCTGGAATTCAGAATCACAATACAGAAGACCAGTCTAATTCATCAAGTATCTCAAAAATTCAAGGAGCTTTGTTGCTAGCTCTATATACCGCATTTTCGATAATAACTGCGTATAAATTTATTCCTTCTTGGGCTTTTAGAAATATTCAATTAAATATAACTTCTATCTTCTTGCTCGTCGTCTTTGTTATTTTTAGTATATTTTATTTATTTCAAATCAAATTATTTTTTAAGAAAAAATATCAAGACCTGGTAATGATTACAACTTTTCCTGTAATGTTTAGTTTAATGTTATATTCCACCATAAACCCTGTAACCCTACTTCAGATGCCGATATTTTTAATTACTCTCATATTCTTAAAAAAACGCAATACATTAAAAATTATCTTTATACTGCAAATAATCTTCATGAGTCTTTTTCTCTTCATGTTGTTTTTAAAAAAGGATTTTCATAATCCTTTCATACCATCTCCAGACATTGGGGCTATTCCATGTGTTACCGGAGTGTATAATCCAGCGACAAAATTGTGTGAGTAAGTTTTTGTATTTCGACGCTCTGGACTCACGCTTTAAATAGAGGAGGAATCTGCTTGTTAAAAGTAACACTGTCTGAGCCTGCGAGTTTGTTGCTTTTTTAAGCAGATTCCTCCTCTGTAAGCGAAAGAGTCCAGTGTGTCGGGAAGCCTTTTTGTTTCTTTTTCTGCTCGAGAAAAAGAAAGCAGTTGGTCGCTTATTTCTATTAAAAAGTAGGGGAAAGAGGGGTTTTTGGGCACATTGCTATAAATACTATTGTATGATAGTATTTATCCATAAGCTTTGAGACGGCTTATGGGCTCCCAAATGCCCGAGTTGCAAGGAATTTGGTTAGAAATACGTGCTTTTATCTTTTTAAATCACCTATTTAGAACTGAACTCCTAACTTCGTTCGCCTCAAACTCCGCGCGGTATCTGAACCCGCCAAGCCTATGGTGAACTATTAGAAATAATAGTTTTTTTTAATTTATTTATGCCAACAATCAATCAACTCGTGCATAAACCACGAAAAAATGTTGTGAGAAAGTCTAAGGCTGTCGCGCTTGGAAAAGGATTCAATACAATCCTTAACAAACCGGTGTCTTACGCATCTCCCTTCAAACGTGGTGTGTGTACAAAAGTAACAACAACAACACCAAAGAAACCGAACTCAGCGCTTCGAAAGATCGCTCGTGTCCGACTTTCTAATGGACAAGAAGTAACAGCCTACATTCCTGGAATGGGTCACAACTTGCAAGAACACTCAGTGGTTATGATCCGTGGAGGCCGTGTTAAGGACTTGATCGGAGTACGATACCACATCGTTCGAGGACGACTCGATGCGACAGGAGTAGATAAGAGACGAAAAGGTCGTTCACTATACGGAACTAAGAAACCAAAGGAAGGCGCTAAAAAATAGCATCTTAATTTGAATAATATATATGCGAAGAAAAGTAACAAATAGAAATATCCCAAAGCCAGACATCATTCACAGTTCACTCGTTTTGAGTAAATTCATCAACGGTGTTATGTGGGACGGTAAGAAAGAAACAGCACGAAAAATAGTGTATGGTGCTTTTGATGTTATTAAAGAAAAGACAGGAACTGATGCTCTTGAAATCTTTAACCTTGCAATCGAAAATGCATCACCAGTTATGGAAGTTCGATCACGACGTATTGGAGGTGCAAACTACCAAGTTCCTCGTGAAGTACGACCAGAACGAAGACAGAACTTAGCTTTCCGATGGATCATTGCTGCAGCTCGAGGTGGAAAAGGAAAACCAATGCACATCTTGCTCGCTGATGAACTCATTTCAGCATCTAAAAAGGAAGGAGTAGCCGTTAAGAAGCGTGAAGATACTCACAAAATGGCTGAAGCAAACAAGGCATTTGCCCATTTTGCTTGGTAGTAAATTTACACCAGTAAACTTTATACCAGTGTAAAATGGAGCATCCAGATCTTAGAATTCTGAAAGAATTCTGTAGAGTCGGAGTTCCGCACTTTGCTTGGTGCATAAAAACTTCTAATATTAAAAACTTTTAACATTTTAAAAATATAACTTATGGACACAAGAGATTATCCATTAGAGAAAGTACGAAACTTCGGTATTATCGCCCACATTGATGCGGGAAAAACGACTAGTACTGAACGCGTACTTTACTATACGGGAGTAAACCACAAGATCGGTGAAGTGCACGAAGGTGCAGCAACGATGGACTGGATGGAACAAGAACAAGAGCGTGGTATTACTATCACTTCTGCTGCAACAACGTGTTTTTGGACACCGACCTATTCTCCAACTGACAAAACAAAGAAACATCGTTTCAATATTATCGACACACCAGGACACATCGACTTTACTGTTGAAGTGAAGCGTTCTCTTCGAGTTCTCGACGGTGCGGTTGTGGTTTTCGACGGTGTTGCCGGAGTGGAACCACAATCTGAAACAAACTGGCGCTACGCTGATGAAGCGCAAGTTCCACGTATTTGTTTCGTAAACAAACTCGACCGAACAGGTGCATCATTTGAACATTCATTCAAAACTATCCTTGAGCGTCTTTCTAAAAAAGCGATTCGTATGCAATTGCCGATCGGGCTTGAAGAAAAACATGAAGGTGTAGTTGATCTTCTTAAAATGAAAGCATTTTATTTCGAAGGAGAAATGGGTATCAAAATCGTTGAAGCTGAAATCCCAGCTGACATGATGGAAGAAGCAAAGACACGCCGTGCAGAACTTATCGAAGCAATCGTTTCTCAAGACGAAGCACTCATGAATGACTATCTCGAAGGGAAGGAACCAGATTTGGAAACCCTTAAAAAGACCCTCCGAAAGGCCGTCATTAAAAACGATATTTTCCCAGTGTACGCAGGATCAGCGCTCAAGAACAAAGGTGTTCAGCTCGTCCTCGATGGTGTTGTTGATTACCTTCCGTCACCACTCGATATCCCTCGTGTTCCTGGAGTTCACCCAGATACTGATGAAGAAATTACTCGTGGAGCATCTGATACTGAACCATTTGCAGCGCTCGCATTCAAGGTTGCAACTGACCCATTCGTTGGTCAATTGATCTTTTTCCGAGTCTATTCTGGAACACTCTCAACAGGCTCATACGTTTACAACCCACGAACAGGAAACAAGGAACGTATCGGACGAATCCTTCGAATGCACGCGAACGAGCGTGAAGAAGTGAAGAAAGTCTATGCTGGAGAAATTGCTGCAGCTGTCGGACTTAAAGATACAGTTACTTCAGACACACTCTGTGATGAAGCAAACCCAATCGAGCTCGATCGTATTGTTTTCCCTGAACCAGTTATCTCTCTTCGTATTGAACCAAAAACAAAAGCTGATCAAGAAAAAATGGGAATGGCTCTTTCTCGCCTTGTTCAAGAAGATCCAACATTCCGTGTTGCAACTGACCAAGAAACAATGGAAACAATTATTTCAGGTATGGGAGAACTCCACTTGGATATTATTGTTGACCGTTTGAAGCGTGAATTTTCTGTTGAAGCAAATGTAGGAAAACCTCAAGTTGCATACCGAGAAACTATCTTGGGAGAAGCTCAAGTTGAAGGGAAGTACATTAAGCAATCTGGTGGACGTGGTAACTACGGTCACGTGAAGATCAAGATCAAGCCAATGGATATGACTCTCACGAAAGAAGCTATTGAAGATCTACCAAAAAATACCAAGCGTGATGATCACTTTGAATTCATTAACACAATTAAGGGAGGAGCTATTCCACTAGAATATATCCCTGCTTGTGAAAAAGGATTTAGAGAAGGACTCGATCGCGGAGTATTGGCTGGATTTAAAATGGTTGACGTTTCTGTTGAACTCTACGATGGATCATTCCACGAAGTTGACTCGAACGAAATGGCCTTCAAGATCGCTGCATCTATGGCTGTTCAAGACGGAGCAAAATCTGCTCGACCAGTTATCCTCGAACCGATGATGAAAGTTGAAGTTGTTACCCCTGACAAATTCATGGGAGACATCACTGGCTCACTCTCTTCAAAGCGAGGACTCATCGAAGGTATGGAAGCACGAGGTATGAACCAAGCAGTCAAAGCGGTTGTTCCGCTCTCTGAAATGTTCGGCTTCATGACGACACTTCGATCGATGACTGAAGGACGCGCATCGTTTACGATGGAATTCGTACGATATGATGTTGTTCCACAAAATGTCGCTGATGAAATCATCAAGACAAGAAAATAAT
>CAZEPT010000022.1:0-11007 GCA_964514225.1 uncultured Candidatus Saccharibacteria bacterium | reverse complement strand
AACTTGAGGCCCAAAAAATATAAAAAGAAACAAGAAACAGTTGTCTGATCATTTTTTTATTATACTCTTAGATAAGACTCTGACTACTAGATATTTCACAAGGATGTGGGAATGGTGCGCTTCTTTTTTATTTTTTCCGATCCATGAGATATTCTGCTCTATTTTTTCAAGCGCTTGAGCGAGGGCGAGTTCAATACCGACTGTCCCCTTTTTCTCAAAGAATGCTTTAACGGCCTTCTTATCAGTTTCTTTTTTAAATCCGCCAAATGATTTCACAAAACTAGAAAACATGTTTCGTGCGATAGACACGTCTTTAAATTCTGCCCAATTGTTTTTCATATAAGAAAATGCGCTTGCACGTCCGATATCAAAACTCGTCACACTCATAAACAGATAGATACTGTCTTGCTTGCGGACGTCCAAACTAAAGAGCATTTTAAGATTTTTCTGTATCAATTTTTCAGATTCAAACAAGCCAAGTGTTGAAAGAATTCGAAGCTTTTCTTGGTGTTGGTCAGTTCCGAGGTATGCTTTTAAGAGTTGCTTGTAGTAGACTTCCGTTCCGATTTTAGCCATACCGGAATACACAACACCACGGATGTTTGGATCAATATTTTTTTCTGTTGCTTGTTTTTTAACCCAAGTCAGGACTTTCTTGTCTTCGTATTTTACTAGAGTGTTCAAAACGAGAGACCGTAAAAGCGTTTTACTTTCATCTTCTCCCTCTTTTTTTACAAAACCAACATGATCGAAAATATCTGCCATGAAATTACAGACATATTTTTTATACGCTTCTTCCTCTGGAGTATCTTTCAAGAGTGTGTAGACTTTAGCAAAGAGCACAACGATCTCGCTCCAAATACTGTAAGACTTTTCACCTTTAAAACATTCCACGAAAGAGAGCGTGTCCGTCAGCGTGTATTCCCCTGTTTCAGTGAGAGAAACTAAATCACGGATAATACCATAACGATCTGATTCACCAAGCTCACTCGATGAAATAGGATCAACAAGACGACCAAGCATCTCAGTACTATATGCAACACGGAAAAATCCGGACTCAGATGCATTGAGTTTACAGAAGCGAGTTTCCGGATTAATGAGTGTCATTTTTTTTGTATCAAATAAGTACGGCTCTGTATCCCCTCTATCTGAAATAAAAGACAGTGGAATAGGCCAAACTGTTGAATCTTTTGGAGGAGTATTGCCTTGGAAAAATCGCTTCTGCGTGAACACGAGCGTATCATCTTTTTCACTCACAGAAACGAGTGGATACCCGGGTTTTTTAGTCCAGACATCCATCATCTTGCTCACTTTCTTTTTCGAAACTTTTTCAAATGCCTCCCAGAGATGGATTGTTTTCGTGTTTTTGTAACTATGTTTCTTTAAGTAGTAGCGCAGACCGTCACGAAATGCCGTGTCACCGATATAGGAAGCGAGTTGGCGAATAACTGACGCGCCTTTTGAGTACGAAATCGCATCAAATATTTGTCCGATATCGTTTGGATCATGGACCGCCACATCAATCGGATGAGTCGAGACCATTCCATCGAGCCGAAGTGCATAATCGTGATCTGAGAAAAGAAATTGTGACCAAATATTCCACTTCGGAAAAATATGATCGACGGCTAAATATTCCATATACGATGCAAATCCTTCATTGAGCCACAAGTCATTCCACCATTCCATCGTCACTAAGTTTCCAAACCATTGATGAGCGAGCTCATGACAAATAACGATAGCAACACGCTGGCGATTGGAGAGCGAGGAGTGTTCATCATCGATCAAAAGTGCGGTTTCTCTGTACGTAATTGCTCCCCAGTTTTCCATCGCACCTGACTCGAAATCAGGCACCGCAATCATATCAAGCGTATTTAATGGATACGGAATATCAAAATACTGTTCATAGTACTCGAGACATTTGAGTGTCACATCGAGCGCAAAGCGTCCTTGTTCTTTCTTCCCGGGTGTAGTGATGATGCGCACGCGTACGCCTTTCTTGGTCGTCTTTTCAACGTATTCAAAATCCCCCACTAAAAATGCCAGGAGATATGTCGACATGATTGGTGTTTTTTCAAATGAGACAATCTTAAATCCTGCGCTGTGCTCAGCAATATTCGTCGGCAACATATTTGAAATAGCTTCTTTTTCATTTGGAACAACAAGAGATACTTGGAATGTTGCTTTCATTCCCGGCTCATCGAAACATGGGATACAACGACGGGCATCATTTGCTTCAAATTGGGTTGTCGCCATAAATCGCTCAGAACCGTCGACATGATAGCGTGATTTATAAAATCCTCGCATATTATCATTTAAAATCCCACGGAAAGAAATAGTTAATTTTGCTTTGCCTGTCGTTATTTTTTGAGGGAATGTAAGCGTCGCTGATTCATGTGCATCGTCGTATGTTATATCGGTTGCTTGTAGAGTAACTTTCCCTTGAGTAATTGAAACGTCAAAGAGCTCGATGTCTTTAGCATGGAGTGTAATCTCTTTCGTATCTTTTTTAAGGATAATACCGATCGTTTCTGTTCCGGAGAAGAGATGGGCTTCGAGGTCAGGACACAGTTTTATTGTATAGTGGACTGGTACTACGTCTTTCGACAATCGGATGGGCTTTTTCTTATTTGGCATGAGAAGATTATAACATAAAAAATCCCCCTCTTTCCGAAGGGGGTTTTTTGAACTTATACTCCAACCTGTTCGCGCCACAGCGCACTATAGAGTCCTTTTTTCTCTAGGAGTTCAGTGTGGCTTCCGAATTCAACGATACTTCCCTTTTCGAGGACATAGATCGTGTCAGCATGCGCAATCGTTGAGAGTCGGTGTGCCACAAGAATTTGAGTGACGCCTTGTTTCCCACCAAGCGTCTTTATCGTATCAGTAATTTGTTTTTCAGTAATTGAGTCGAGTGCTGATGTTGCTTCATCGAAGATGAGAATCTCGGGCTTTCTAATGAGGGCACGAGCAATAGCGAGACGCTGGCGCTCGCCGCCTGAGAGCTTAATGCCCCCTTCGCCGATTTTTGTATCGAGGCCTTCTGGGTTTCGGGTCACTAAATAATCAGCTTGGGATTCAAGAAGTGCAGCGTGGAGGTCAGCATCAGTCGCATCTGGATTGGCAAACAACAAATTTTCTTTAATCGTACCCGCAAAGAGTTGAGTCTCCTGAAGGACCAATCCTATCTTCTGTCTGAAATAATCTCGATCCAAATCAACGTACGATGTATCATTGAGCGCGAGTGTTCCCTTCTTCGGCACGTAGAGTCCTGTGAGTAACTTAATGATAGTCGATTTACCTGAACCTGATGGACCGACAAAAGCAACTTTCTTACCTTGCGGGATATCAAGGGTTATCTGCGAAACTGCATCCACATCGCGATCTTGATACGCATATGAGACATCATCAAAACTGATCTGCTGTACTTTCTCTATTCTCTTTGGATTGAGCGCCTTGGCTTCAGCAGTTTGTTTCAAGAAATCATCCACTGCTTCAAGACTTCCTTTTGATTCATAATATGTCGTCGCGACTGTTCCAAGTTCATATAATGGATTAAAAATATAAAATGAATACATCATAATAGAAAATAATTGCCCCACAGAAAGATCACCTTTATATATGAGTACCACCATAAGCAACAGAAGTCCTGTGCGAAGAATGTTAATCGCAGTTCCTTGAATAAACGCTAGAATACGAACCAATTTTACTTTTGAAAGTTCTAAATCTAAAATTTTATTATTTGTTTCCTCAAGACGATTAACCTCTTGAGTTTCTAAACCGAGACTTTTAACAAGTTCAACATTTCTAATAGTTTCAGTACCGGAACCAGTCAGTTCACTTCTTTCTCGCACAATATTTTTCTGAATCATTTTTATTTTCTTCCCAAGAAGAAATGTAATTGAACCGAGGACTGGGATAATTAAAAGAAAGGTGAGTCCAATAGACCAATGGACGATAAATGTATACACCAGTACAAACGTCATCCCCACAAGCATCACAAACACAGTTCCGATACTCGCCGTAATAAATTTTTCTAAATCTGTTCGTGCTTTATTGAATTTTTCGAGGAGCGATCCAGAACGCTCATCTTCAAACACACTATATGGAAGAGAAAACGCATGACGAAGTGCATCGGTGTATAATTCTGTTCCTGTCTTTTGGACAATCACATTTGTATAATAATCTTGAAAATTTTTAGCAATTCGAGAGACGAGTGCAACAGAAACAGAACCTAAGAGAAGTAATCCTGCACCCAAAATATAATCATGTAAACCATACGCAGTCGGATTAGATGCGTAACGATCAATCATAAAACGGAAAATAAACGGATCGAGGAGCGAAAAAATTTGATTAATTGACGCTAAGATAAGTGTCAAAATAAGCGTCTGTTTATACCTAAATATGTATTTTTTGAGGAGTTGCATAGGGGGTATAGTATATCACAAAAATTACATGCTCTCATTGAGCTATTGCATTATTTTATAAATTATGTTTTAATAAAGAAAATTATTTCTTTATTAAAACGTTAAAAACATGCACAAAATACTTCTTATTGAACCAAACCCGAGCATAGGTAAGAACTTATCCTCTATTCTCAACCAACCCAAACTAAGTGTCCACTGGGCGCAAGATGAAGAAGAGATACGGTCAATTCTCTACTGCCATGAGATAAGCCTCATTATCATAGAACCGCTCATGAGCCTCAATGCACTCAGAGATGACAGTAGAACAATACAAAATGCAGAAATTGGTGGAGTTGGGCTATTCTTACTTAATACCATCAAAAAAAATCGCAATAAAGTAAAAGTACTTATTAACTCTGTAGTTCCAAAAACAAATCTCTTGGAGGCTGGATTTCCAAAAACCTGTGTTTACATGCTAAAAACCGAACCCACAGAAAAATTTGTTGAGAAAATCAACGAGTTAGTCAACTAATTTTATTAAAGAAGAACAAATCTACAACCCATCAAAAGGTTGTTTTTTTATTTGTTCCTACATCCTCAGACTATCATACGCCCAATGAAGGAGGGCTTGACGCTGGCGAGGACGGCAGAAAATATCACCAGGTCGGCAGTTTGTGCGAATTGCCCCAGCATGACGACGAATTGCTTTCCAGCGTTTGATCTGCCGAGCATCTTCTTTTGGGATACGACGCCCCATATAGTAGCGACAATACCACTGAAACCATCCACGAGGGTCATCTTTGTATATCCAGCCTTTTGCTTGCCACACAGAGAGAGGTTGCGATGCATGCACACCAAAATAATTGAGTTTTGTATCCGGTCCAGTTTTTGCAAGCTTGGCACGTGTGAACCAACTCTTCGGAAATTCTTTTTGATAATCAACACCTTCATACCACCCATCAAAGATCCCAAGTTCGAGCATTTCAGCTGGGGTGAGATCTGGTTTAAACTCTGAGTCAAAATCCTTTCCCGTTCTTGCAACTAATTCATATGTATATTTTTTTTGAAAACTGTCTGTAACGGTAATTTTTTTATTCATACAATTATTATAAACTCAAATACATTTTTCTAACAGAATCAGGAAAACGTTCTATTGCATAACGGAGAGTCGTCCGAGGTATCTGTCGAACATGACTTTGGAGATATGATTCCAAGACATCCACCCCACAGTTCTTTCCTACTTCACGGAGCATCCAACCCACAGCTTTGTGCATGAGATCATGTTTATGTGACAAAAATCTTTCAGTAACGTAAAATGTCATTTTTTCATTTCCTTTCTTGATTTGGTAGTAGGAAGCAACGATAATAATACGATTGATCCAGAGGTTGGAGCTTTTAATACATTTATTGATAAATACCAGACGCTTCTCATGAGTCATTTGTGAAATATACGGTCCGACAATATACGGCGCTGATGTGTCTACCAAGTCCCAATTATTTACTCCTGCGACATTTTTTATATAAAAATCAAAAATCTTTTTTTGCTTCTGTAACCTCACCTTATCATCTTTTTCTTTTTCGCTTTGTTTATACCACTGTACGAGTGTAATAATGCCAATGTATCGCTCTTCGTGAATTTTTGAATGCATCAGTTTTTCTATATCCACGAATGTGAGTGTCTTTTCAAAAACTTTCCCGATACTGCGCATCATTGGTACGGTGAGACCAATAAAAACATCACCTTCGCCATACTGTCCTGGACCAGTCTTGAAAAATCGTGCACAGAGTTTAGCCCGTTCTTTGGTGGCATGTTTTTTGAGTTCTTTAGTAAGTAAAATATACGACATTTTTTTATTTCCCAATATTCTTCCCTGCCACAAATCCTGTCGTCCAACAGAGCTGAAGTGAGTAACCACCAGAAGGACGATTTACATGGAGCAGATCCCCGATAATTGAAAGATTCTCTATCTTTTTTGAGCGCATGGTTTTAGTGTCTATTTCAGAGAGCGGAACACCTCCGTCGGCGATCACTGCCCGGTCAAAGCCCATAAGCCCAGTGATCGTGAGTGTCAGCCCTTTCAAAACATCAACAATCATCCTTCGTTCTTCTTTGGTAATACTGTGGACTTTCGTTTCAATATTTATTTTTTCTTGGAGCATGTCTAAAATAACAGCATGCATACCGGCCGGCGTTACTTCTTTGATAATATTTTTAAATGTTTTATTTTTATACTGATCAAAAATTTTAACGAGCTGTTTGTCGAGTGAGCCGATATCTGTATCGGGATACATATCAATGACGACAGTAACTAAACCTGTTGGAAGAAGATCCCCCACCTGCTTTGAACAGTTCAAGATGAGAGGGCTCGAGAGTCCGAAGTGAGTAAAGAGAATCTTGCCAGTTTTTGAAAAGGCTTTTTTGCCATCAACAAAAAACGTGATTTTCATAAATGAGAGCGAAACACCGGAAATATCTTCCACCCAGCGTTCTTCGACTTTCAACGGTACAATCGATGGCGTCGGCTTGATGACGGTATGTCCGAGATCAGAAAGCCACTTAAATCCATCCCCAGTTGAGCCCGTTTCAGGGTGTGACACTCCGCCGGTCGCTAAGATATAGTGTGATGCAGTATAGGTTGCGTCCCCTGCTTTGACACCGACGATACTCCCATCTTCAACTAGAATTTTTTTAACTGGAGTATGAGTGATGACTTCAACACCGAGCTTTTTAATTTCTCGTTCAAATACCTTGAATACATCAAGTGCACGCTCAGTCTCTGGAAAACATCGATTGCGAGCTTGAGTCACAAGCGGGAGTCCGCGAGATTCAAAAAACGTAAATGTATCTTCCATCGAGAATTCTGAAAAGCAGGAATAGAGGTACTTGGCGTTTTCACCATAGTTAGCTAAAAACTTACGAATGTCTGGGGTATTGTTCGTGATATTACAGCGCCCGCCGCCTGAAATCTTGAGCTTTTCGCCTAACTGTTTATTTTTCTCAATCAAAAGAACGCTCGCACCTGACTCGCGCGCTACAACAGCAGCCATGAGTCCAGCAGACCCACCCCCAATAACAATGACGTCGTATTTATCTGTTTTCATAGTAAGTAAGAACTGTTTTTTCAACGACGCTCACGACACCTTTGTCGAACATTCCTGGAAGAATACGCTCGACAGTGACATCTGTATGATATAAGGAAAGTGCTTCGGCGATACAGATGAAAAGCCCCTCTTCAAATTGCGCACCGCGACACTGAAGCATTCCTTTAAAAACACCTGGAAAAATGAGCGAATTATTTATTTGATTCGGGTAATCGCTTCGTCCTGTTGCAACAATATATGCGCCAGCTTCTTTTGCCTCTTCAGGCATAATTTCTGGAGTCGGGTTCGCAAGCGTAAAGAGAATTGGACGCGGAGCCATCGAGCGAACCATATCTCCGGTGACGGTATTTGGAATAGAAAGTCCAATAAAAATATGAGCACCGATGAGTGCATCTGAAAGCGCGCCTTCATTATTCAGAGCAGTCGATTGACTGAGGAGTTCTTTTTTTTCTTTAGTCAGGTCAGTTCGCCCATCGTGGATGATTCCCTTACTATCGACAAACGTGATATGAGTGCATCCGTACGTCAGTAACAGTCGAGCTGTTGCAACTCCCGCCGCACCGATACCAGAGAGGACAATCCGTACTTCTTCTTTTTTGAGTTCACGAAGCTTCAGTGAGTTAATTACTCCAGTGAGCGCGACAGTTGCCGCCCCCCATTGATCATCATGCATGACAGGAATATCGAGTTCTCTTCGTAACCGTTCTTCTATTTCAAAACAACGCGGTGCGGAAATATCTTCGAGGTTGATTCCACCAAAGACAGGCGATATTCGTTTGACTGTTTCGATGATTTCTTCAGTATCTTGAGTAGTCAGACATATTGGAAATGCATCTACTCCGGCAAATTCTTTGAATATAGCGGCCTTGCCTTCCATGACCGGAATCGCAGCTTCGGGCCCAAGATTGCCGAGACCTAAAATAGCCGATCCGTCTGAAACGATGGCGATGGTATTGTGTTTGAGGGTGTAGTCATAGACAGTCTCTTTATTTTTAGCGATGGCGCGAGACACTTCAGCCACTCCCGGACTGTACGCCAAAGAGAGTACTTCCTTTGAATCAAGCGGGATTTTACTCTTGGTTTCGAGTTTGCCGTGGTGCTTTTTGTGCAGTTCAAGCGACTGTTGGTAGATGTCCATTTTATCATCATACCATAAGAAAGGTGTGGGTCGGAATAAGAAAAACCCCGTAAAAACGGGGCTTTTAAAAAATTTAATTTTCGAGACTTTTAATACGTAAAAATCTCATTAATTTCGTCTACAAATCTTTCGTAATGCGAGTATTTTTCATACTGTTTACTCGCATCTTTGAAATCATTTACTTTTTTGAGAATTAGTAAATTAATTTGATCGTCAAAGTAATTGTGCTTCACAACACCATTAAACAACTTCAGGGTAGTTTTAAACCCTTCGTGCCAAACAATCTTATTGTGAGGATTTCCAGAAATAAAGACATGTTCAGAGAGATTAACACTCTTGAGTTCTTTACTAAAGATAGGCAGAAACTCTCTAAACTGCATGTTCTCGTACAAAAATATGAGTTCATTCGTAGACACGCCACCCTCTTCAGAGGATTTCTTAATCAGGAGTACAGTTTTTGCTCTGTTTTCTTCTTCTCGTTTAGCTCTCTGTTCTTTCGTACGTGCATATTCTTGATCTTCTCTTTTTTGTTGTTCCCGAGAAATTTTTCGTTTTCGTAAATTTACATAGCTTACTAGTGAAAAAAATACAAGAAGTCCAATTCCAATAAAGCATGAAAGTATCACCCATAGTTGGAATCCAAAAAAAGAATGAAAGAAAAACTGCTGGACAAGACTAATCACACCAAGAAGAATTACTACGGCCAAATTGAGATAGAGATGTTCTTCATCTTCAATAGCTTCATCTCTTATCGAGAAACCATAGACATACAACATGCTCAAGGTGAGCATAAGTATTCCCAAGGGAATCCAAACAAACCATGTAGACCAATTAATAATGATTGAAAAGATAAAAACACAGATAGAAACTGCATTAAATAAGTAACTCATTGTTCGACAAAGATTACCTTTTGCGGGATCAAATAACTTTTGTTTAGGCTTCAACTCATTTTTGCGAAAACTGAATGCAAAAATGAAAATAGCTAGACTAACGACCGTTAGGATAACAACCATAATTGCTGAAATTGTATTCTTGTGCGTATTCCATCCTAACGAAAGCGCCAGGAGGACTGCATTTAAAATCAACAAATTCAAAGCAATGTTTGCTCTCATACGAGGTTCCACCTGAGCGTAATCAAACTGCCCATCAAATCGAACCACCTTCCTTAAGGTAAAATCTATCAGATAGAACCCGAGAATAACAACCAGTATAAATACCGGATCTAAATACATATAGTTTCCTAATATGTAAAAAGAAATAGTCAGTAATGGAAGTGCAAATAACATTGCAAATCCTTTAATCAATTGTGCAGTCCGTCCCGCTGTGTTTTTTGTTTGTAACATTTTATTAAGTTTTTAAAGAAAAGAATACCGGAATATTTAAAACCTTGGAATAGGTTTACGTCTGGTTGCCCAGCTTTTACATCCCACCAGTTATCGCGGATGATTTTCTTATTATAGCATATATAGATACAATTTGTCAATAGTATATAATGCTTATTTTAAAGGATATTTTTACAGAACGTCCGTCTATGAAGCACGCACGGTCCCACTTTTTGTATGGCCTTCCTGTGAGCGAGCGTCCCATACCCAACATGGTTTTCAAAGCCATATAGAGGATAGAGCTCACTCTGTTTTTTCATATACTCATCACGATAGACTTTTGCGACAATTGAGGCACATGATATAGCAAATTCAGTAACATCGCCTTTGATGATTGTCTGTTGAGTGTACTCTACTGGTGCTTTCAATCCCCCATCTAAGAGAATGTGAGTAGTCTTGAGATCGAGCGCTAATTTCCCTAATCCTTTTTCTATCATTTCTTTAATACACACAGAGATACCATATCTATCAATTTTCTCCGCAGTCATACTAAGAATGACAAAATCACACAACTTTTCTTTTTTGCATTTCAAGAAATACGCAAAGAGTGCGTCACGCCTCTTTTCAGTAACTTGTTTCGAGTCAGTGATTGCACAAGGAGCATTGTCTCGTATTGCTGCAGTATGCTCTTCATTGATTATAAAAATTCCAATACAGACAGGTCCGGCAAGTGCCCCGCGCCCTACTTCATCAATTCCAACAACCGTCATACGATGCCAGTATAACATACTAGCATAATGATAAATTCAAAATTACAAATGATAAAAAAAATACAAATTCCGTGAAAAATCAGCCAAATCTTGCCGTTTGTTTTTATAATTTAATATTTATAATTTATCATTATTCCATGCTATTATGGATTCATATATGTCGTCTCAATTCATCCACCTGCACACTCATAGTCACTACTCCCTCCTCGACGGACTGACCAAGCTCGAAGATATGGTACGTATCGCTAAAGAGCACGGAATGGACTCAATCG
>CAZEPT010000021.1:0-11843 GCA_964514225.1 uncultured Candidatus Saccharibacteria bacterium | reverse complement strand
TTCCACGTCCTTCGATAGAAAAGATATCTTCGATAGGCATAAGGAAAGGTTTTTCAGTATCACGAATTGGAACTGGAATGTATGTATCAAGTGCATTTGCGAGGTCAAGAACTTTTTGTGCCCATGGATCACTATTGTCAGCAGATTCAAGTGCCTTAAGTCCTGATCCTTTAATTACTGGACAATCTCGGTCAAATCCATTTTTTTCAAGGATTTCACGAATTTCTTCTTCAACGAGGTCGATCATGTCTTGATCATCAACCATATCGCACTTGTTAAGAAACACGATAATCTTTGGAACACCAACTTGCTTTGCAAGAAGAATATGCTCTCTTGTTTGTGGCATAGCACCATCTGTTGCAGCAACTACGATAATTGCACCGTCCATTTGCGCTGCACCAGTAATCATGTTTTTGATGTAGTCAGCGTGACCTGGAGCATCAATGTGTGCGTAGTGACGAGTTGGAGTTTCATACTCATTGTGAGAAAGCGCGATGGTAATACCACGAGCTTTTTCTTCAGGAGCTGAGTCAATAGCATCAACACCTTTCAATTTTGCACTGTATCCTGCACCATTACGTGCGAGGACATTAAGGATTGCTGCAGTAAGAGTAGTCTTACCGTGGTCAACGTGACCAATTGTTCCCACGTTTACGTGAGGCTTTGAGCGATCAAAATCTGCCATATATATGTTATATGTATCCGGCCCGTGAGGGCTTAGGATTTAATCTAATACCTTATAAATAGTTTTGATTCAAGAGAGGCTGTACGAGAAATACGTCTCTTTTGGGTCAAAACAAAAACCGCACAAAATTGTACGGCCTGTCCTTGCGCTTATCCAATAGAAAAAGCTCAAAGAACAGGGCGTTTTAAGCGTTTCGACACACCTAAAACTTCAAAAAGAGTATAGCAAATATAGCTTTAAGTGTCAAATATAATAAATACCCCTAGACGTTTATGTGTCTGGGGGTATTAGTAATGGATTACTCCGATCAAGAGGTTACACTCGGGAGAAACTTTTTTAAATTAGAATCAATTATTTGAAAAATTTTTTTTACATCTTCTGAGTCAAGTTCCCCATTGAAACCAAACCTAAATTGAGCGAGCTTCAAAGTTGTATACGGTACAGAGAATATATTACTTATATCCTGTAATAACTCATCCGTTGGTTTTCGAAGTCCATTTTCAATCAATGATAAATGTGTTTGTGTATGCTTCACACGAGGAGCAAACACAAGTTGAGACTCGTCCAGAGAATTTCTAAGTATTTTTAATACATCCCCTATATGTTTTATGTCTTTTCTCATACTTTATTATTTTAATAGAAAAATACCATTATTTATATAATATGTCAACAAAAACAAAAAGGGTGGCATGCTACGCATGCCACCCTTTTTGTTTTTGTTATACTCTGATCTTAAGGTTAATCTACGATTGTGAATCCTGCTGAACGAGCAGATCCTGCGACAATCTTCATTGCGCCTTCGATGTCGTTTGCGTTCAAGTCTGGCATCTTTCGCTCTGCGATTTCTTTGAGCTGAGCTTTAGTGATCTTCCCTGCATTTCGGAGGTGAGGTTTCCCTGAGCCTTTTTCAACACCTGCAGCTTTTGCAAGCATATCAACGACTGGAGGAGTTTTGATATCAAATTCGTATGTTCGATCTTCAAACACGCGAATCTTAACACCGACAGTTTCCCCTGGAGTAAATCCTTGAGTTGCTGCGTTAAACTTCTGAACGAAATCAGCGATGTTAACGCCGGCTTGTCCGAGTGCCGGACCGAGTGGTGGAGCTGGAGTCGCTTTTTGCGCTGGAGCTTTGAGTTTTATATTTTTGAGTATTTTTTTTGCTGCCATAAAATTGTTTATTAAATAGTTAGTATTATTGAAGCAATAGCGTAACGAACATACTATACACTATATTTGAGGATAAATCTAGACCTTCTTAATTTGGAGGAAATCGAGCTCAACTGGAGTTTCTCGGCCAAAGAGAGACACCAAAACGCGGATCTTCCCTCTTTCATGATCAACTGTATCAACATTCCCTTCGAGGTCTTTGAATGGTCCATCGTTAATCTTGACGATATCACCTTTGATAAGGTCGATCGTATGTCTTGCTTTCGTCTCTTTATTCATCATTCCCAAAAGTGCATCGACTTCTTGTTTGTTGAGTGGAACCGGATTGACTCCTGCTCCAACGAATCCAGTTACACGAGGAGTGTTTCGGACAACGTACCATGAGTCGTCAGTCACAATCATATCCACGATAATATACCCAGGGTATAATTTTTCTTCAACTTCAACACGCTTGGTTCCTTTGACTTTGATTTTCTTTTCAGTCGGAACAAGCACATTGAAAATCTTGTCTTGCATACCGAGAGATTCGATACGCTGACGAAGATTTCGAAGTACGGCATTTTCGTATCCCGCGTACGTGTGGATTGCGTACCAATTACGCTGTCCTTGTATTTCTTGTTTTGACATAGGCTTATTTGTTGAGAAGTTTTAAGAGACCTTTTGCAAAAAGCGCATCGAAGAGTCCGAGGAAGTATCCAACAATAACTGAAATAAGGATCACGGCTAAAGTCACCATCATAACTGTATCTCTACTCGGCCAACTCACTTTTTTTAATTCTTCTTTTGTTTCTTTTAGGTAGCTCATATATAACTCGTTTATTTCCAATTTAAAAAGCCCTTCGGGGCTTATAAATACAGGATACCAAGAAATGAGGGGGAAAGCAAGAGAGGGAAAATTACTAATTTCTAATATCTAATTACTAATGAAACACGATAAAACCGCGGACTTTGTCCGCGGTTTTTCTATTTATTACTGCCCTACTTAGCTAGATTCTTATTTTCCAAATGTCATGACTGAAAAAACTTTCAGTGTTTCGTAGTTGTCACCAACCAAACAAGTTGAAGTCGTTTCAGCTTGTTTACAGATATGCTGAGCTGGAAGATTTACCGTATTGTCATTTTTGACCGCAAGCGCGATATAATCATTCGGACCATTTGGATTTGGTGGAATCACGACAGTCACATTTTGAGTACCTATAGTTCGTTGCGCAAGTGTCCAATCTTTTGGTAGTTTAATCCCGTCTTTCAAAACCCAGGTCTTAACCTCATCAGCGACTTTTTGTTCGTCGAGAGTGTCCCCAACACTCTCTTTCACTTTATTAAATGTTTTACTCATGAGTTCATTCTCACGAATCGGTTTAAATATAGCTGAGTCCCAAATCTGATGCCTGAAGTAGTAGATTAGCCCAATAACTACGATCCAAAAAATGATTTTTTTCATACGTTTATTGTATCACTTCTTAATAATTAAGAAACTTTCTCAATAAGTGATGCCAATAATCCAAGTGGCATGCCTTTTAAAGAATCTGTATCGTGTGACATATGATTTGCACATAAATCTCTCAAAGTATCATTAAATGCACAACATGTTTTCCAATCTCCTGCTGCCAATGCTTCCGTAATATGCTCTTCAGAAATCGGACCAAAAGAGACATGACAAATTTCATAATCTGTTACTTCTTTTTGATTTTTTGGATTAAAAACACATAAAGCAGAAATTAAATCCACTCCGTACTTTTGAAATAAAGGAATCCTCTCTCTAAATTCTTCTTCGCTTTCCGGCTTTTCAAAAAGGATTCCATTACAGCGCGCTACTTGATCCGCAGTAACTACAATATGAGGTTGGTTGGTAATCTTAGTTCGTAGTGCATCCATTTTTGCGCGGGCTAAAATTTGAGGTAGTTCTTCGATAGAATTTGAACGAATTGCTTTTTCATCAATTGGCTCAGTAATAACTTCAAAATCAAAAGATGATTCTTCTAGGACTTTTCTTCTGTGTGGTGATGTTGAACCGAAGATAATTTTCATGTCTATATTTTAGCAAAAAAATTACCAATAGTAGCTTGAAGTTCACCTGGTGTATCAACTACAGCAAAGGGATTCTTCTTTTCTAGCCTTTCTCTTGAGTGGAGACCCCAAGAAACACATACAGCCGGTACTTCGCACTCGCGCGCCTCATGAATGTCCCCTGTTGTATCAGTAATGAACAGACACTGACTAGGAGTGACGGCTTCTCTTTCTAGAATGCTTTTGATCTTAACCACCTTGCTTTCGTGAACATCAGCACCGAGGACATCAGTAAAATGAGTGAGTACTTTTTCTCTTTCCAGAAAATCTTGAATGTAAGATGTCTTTGTTGAGGAAACAATATAGAGCGTATAGACTAAAGAAAGATCAGTTACTAGTTCAGCGAGTTCACTCTCTAAATTCATTTGAGCAAGTTTCTTACGATACTCTTCTGGATAATTTTCAGGATTTACATGACCCCCCAATGCCATCTTTTTTCTATACTCGTCATGAAAATTTCCTTCGCCCATTTTTTGGAATTCCTCCCACAAAAAGAGAGGGTTCCATGTTTTGTGAATTTCAAAAGCATGCTCAAGTGTATGGGCGAGTACTCCGTCGAAATCAAAGAGGATTACTTTCTTATCCATATTACAACTCTACTTTATTTTTCTCTTGAATTAACGGAGCAAGTATATTATTTATATAGTGCAGAATAACAGCCAGCCAGATATCACCTGTCAAAAAAGTGAGATAGGCAAAGATTGGACCAATAATAATTCCAGCATAGAACATTTGGGCGAGTGTTTTTCTTTTGCTCATAAAGTAAATACTTCTTATGTGCCAAACTCCAAAAAGTGCAGAGGAAATTAAAACTGAAATACCAACTGAATACACGGTGAGCAGCCCACTAAATATAATGCCTCGAAAGAGAACTTCTTCATATATTGGAGCAAAAAATAAAAACGTATTTGCTGGGTAATTATGAAAAAACTTTCCTGTTTTTCCATAACTTGAATATTGCGTAAAAACCTGCAACAGAAATAAAGAAACTACAATACAGAGTAGTGTTATTGGGTTGAGAAAACTATTGTGGAAAATAGATAAAAATTGCATATTACAATTCTACTACAAATTTTAATCCACCAATAACCACCTCTTCCCCACTGTTTTCACCAAAAGTAATATCTTTTGCACCGACGACTTTCTTGATCTCATCTGTAAATTGATTGAGAATATTTTGACCTCTTTCATCTGTAGCAACTGTGAGCGTAATGACATCAGCAGGTTGTAATCCTTTCTTCTTTCGCATGTCCTGCACCGCCCGAATAAATTCCCGCATATTCCCTTCAGATTTGAGTTCAGGCGTTATAACAGTATCTAAGACAACTTCGTCCGTTTGCGCTTCATCGAACAATACTTCTTTAACGTTCAATTCATCCTTCATGATTTCTGTATAGTCTTTATCGAGTGCAGCTGCTTTAAGTGTGACGGACGCGAGTGGTTGGCGAACTGCGATGTTCGCTTTCTGCCTTGCCTGAAGTCCGAGGCTAACCAGTGTTTTTGTATTTGTCATACGTTCTGTAACTTCTTGAGTATCTCCGAGAGGTGCTTCTGGCCAAGTTTCTAAGTGAACACTTTCTGGATCAGATTCTATACGTAATTTTTGGTATAAACTCTCAGCCATAAATGGAGCAAATGGCGCGATAAGTTTTGAGACTGTTTTTAGGACATAATACAAAGTTTTCTTTGCATCTTTATCACCTTCTTTGAGCCTGTCTCGTGAACGGCGAAGATACCAGGTCGAAAGGTCATCGATAAAGTCACGAAGCGCTCGCCCAGGTTCTAAGAGCTTGTATGCATCCATGTTCTCGGTCATGAGTTTTGTCAGCTCACTTAATTGAGCGAGTATCCAGACATCAAGCACATTGGACGAATCAGGAGTTTTATTTGTTTCAAGACTTTGATCTCGATAAAGGTCATAGAATGTCACGACATTATCTAAGAGCGTGAATACCTTTCGAGATATTTCAAGAACAGTTTTTTCATCAAAGTTTTTTGGCTCACCTGGTTGGTTGACCGTGTACATCCAAAATCGGAGCGGGTCGACACCGTACTTTTCCATCATCTCCCATGGATCAACAATATTCCCGAGAGATTTCGACATCTTCTTTCCTTGGTCATCCAAAATGTGACCGAGACAAATGACATTATTGTATGCTTTTCCTTTTCCAGTTAGTATTCCGACTGCATGGAGCGTGTAAAACCATCCTCGTGTTTGGTCTATTGCTTCGCAGATAAAATCAGCCGGGTAGTTTACATGGTCTGTACTGAAAGGATAGTGATCTTGCGCAAACGGCATACAGCCTGAATCAAACCAGACGTCCATCACTTCCTTCACGCGCGTCATTTTGTTACCTTCTTCGTCAACCAGTTCTACCTCATCGATATATGGTTTATGAAGATCAAGCTCATAGTTTTCATTATGCGGAAGCGGAGAAAAATCAATTTTTGAAAATTCAGCATTGTCCAAATAGTGGAAATCTTTTTTATCAGTAATCATTTGGAGAGATTCGCTCGGGGTTAATCCTTGTATCCCTGCAACCATAAGCCACGCTGGTCCACCATGAGTCACAAAAAGAATATTCTTATTTTGATACTTCTGCTCGATGTCGTACATACCATCCATGACACGATTCTTGATATCAGCGTACGACTCACCAGACGAATAGGCGTACGAAAAATTTTCAGGAACTTTTGGGCGCTCTACATGATACTCTGCCCACGTTTTAAACGAAGCATTCCCTACTTTCATCTCTCGGAAGCGATCATCGACAAGTACTGCCTCAGACCCGAGCCCAAGTACCTCACGAATAATTTCAGTTGTTTCAGTTGTGCGAACAAACGGTGATGCAACAATGAGATCTATTTTTTCATCTTTGAGTTTAAGTGCAGCGGTGCGGACCTGCTCCTTTCCTTTCTCAGTCAAATGGTCCGGTGCATCTTGAACTTCACTAATAAGCCCACCGAGATTGTGGTCAGCTTCACCATGGCGCATCACAAAATATGTATTTCCAGATTTCTTAGTGTATTTCTTCAGCGTATCAATCGAATCAACTACTATTCGCTCGCCATTTTCTTTCTCCCAGATCGGAAGCGGTGTTCCCCAATAACGCTCTCGAGAAATAGCCCAGTCTTTAACATCTTTAAGCCATTCTCCAAATCGCCCATCTCTGATATATGATGGCTCCCAGTTGATATACTGATTTTCATCCACGAGCTGCTCTCGAAGTTGTGACATTTTGATATACCAAGAATCTCGCGCATAGTAGATGAGTGGAGTTTTACAACGCCAGCAATGCGGGTATGAGTGTTCGTATTTTTCTTTTTTAAACAAAAGCCCACGGTGCGCCAAGTCTTTGATGATATCGATAGCGACTGCTTCATCTTTAACGAATCGTCCTTCGAGGAAATCTGTGTCTCCTATAAAGTTTCCTGTCACATCTACTGTGTGAAATTTTGGAAGACCAAGTTTCGTACCAAGCTCGAAGTCATCTTGTCCGTACATGATGGCCGTGTGCACCACTCCTGTTCCATCTGTCGTCGTGACAAAATCAGCCGAATACACCTTAAATGCTTTATCTCTACTTTCAGCGTAAGTGTCGTCTTTTGCGATCGTATCTTTGAGATACGGATAGAGTGGTTCATACCCTAAACCAACAAGGTCAGAACCTTTTATTTTTTCCACAAGGGTGTACTCATCAGAAAGAACAGAAAGTCTGCTTTCTGCAAGAATAAACACTTCGTCGCCTACTTTTATTTTTACATACTCAATATCACTTCCTACTGCCAAAGCAACATTCCCTGGGAGTGTCCATGGAGTTGTTGTCCAGGCGAGGATGTATGTACTGTCTTGCCCAACTACTTTAAACTTTGCATACACAGAGAGATCTTTAACATCTTCGTACCCTTGAGCAAGTTCGTGAGAAGAGAGCGCTGTTCCACACCGTGGACACCATGGGACGACTTTGTAATCTTTGTAGAGGAGATTTTTTTCATTGACTTGTCCGACAACATTCCAGACAGATTCGATGTATGAATTGTGGTACGTGACGTACGGATTTTGTTGATCGATCCAGTAGCCGATTCGATGAGTAAATTTATTCCAAGTATCCAAATACTGCCAGACACTTTCTTTACATTTTTTATTGAACTCAGCAACACCGTATCCTTCAACTTCTTTCTTAGATTTGAGGCCGAGTTCTTTTTCTACTTGAAGCTCTACAGGAAGTCCATGCGTATCCCATCCACCTTTACGCCTGACATGGTACCCACGCATTGTTTTATATCTCGGGATCGCATCTTTAAAAGACCGTGCTTCAAGGTGATGGATTCCGGGCTTTCCATTTGCTGTTGGTGGACCTTCGTAAAAAGTATATTCACCGAGTGGTGATTCTTTTTCTAAACTTTTTTCAAAAATATTTTTTTCCTGCCAAAAATCGAGGATCTTCTCCTCTTCCATAGCACGATTACTTTTTGTGTTGTTTTGATTTTCTGGGTTGTTCATAGTTGGTTGATAATAAAAAATTAATAAAAAAAGTCGTCCTTATAAAACAAAAAAATTGTTTTATAAGGACGACTTTCATCGTGGTACCACCTTACTTATTTCTCATTTATTGCTATATCGGGCATACCCGTTGGATTCTACGCACCGAACTTATAACAGTAAGGTATTTCTTTCCAAAAGCTCAGGAGTGATAGCTCCGTCAGTGCTTCTGAACCTATTATAGCACAAAATGAAAACAAGGCTATTCTACGTAGAATAGCCTTGAGTGTATAACCAAACCAAACCAAAAACCAAAACTTTAGTGACTGAATATATCAGTTACCTGAGAAGAAAATACCATTCCAGGTGGCACCCCCATTTGGAGCATCATCTGTTTGTTGAGAAGCAGATTTTCTTGTCCAACTGGAATGGCTTTCAGATCACTCATTTTTTCCTGTTCTTCTGTCTTTTTATTAGCAGAAGCTTTCAACTGCGCTAAGCAGAATACGGCAAAAAGTAATTTGTTCATTTTTTTGAATTTAAAGGGTGAGAAATATATTTGTCTCTAGTATACACCATGAGGCATCCTTTGTCTAGTATGCAACAGATACAGAAGACTGTCAAAATTAACCCTTACTGTGTAAGGATTTCCAGCCTACATTTTAGTCGGTAGTCGGATACCCAACAAATAGAGCCCATTTTCCATGGTTTGATGAAAGGCTTCTACGAGAGCGAGGTAGTATGGAGCATGATCGCTTTCAAGAATTCTCACAGATGCATAAAAAGAGTTGAACTCAGTCGCAAGTAAAGAAAGATACGTCACAATGTGGTGAGGTTCAAGCGTGTTGTAGGCATGAGCAACAACTTCAGGGAAACGATAGAGTGTTTTCTCTAGGATGGTACTTTCGTTCGGTGCACTGTTGAGTGAAAGAGTAAGACTTGTTTCTTCAGCTTTTTTTAGAATAGATTGCGCTCGCACGCCGGTGTATTGTAAATACGGACCTGAGTCCCCTTCAAATGAAATAGACTTTTCAAAATCATAGACAATATCTGATCCAAGTGATGAACGCAAAATAGAATATTTCAGCGCGGCTACACCCACTATGTTTGAAATAGAATCTTTTTCAGCATCAGTTAATTCCCGCTCAGCGATCTTAGCTCGTACCACATCCATCGAGTCTGTGATGAGGGACTCTCCTGTAATAACATTTCCTTTTCGAGAAGACATTTTCCCTGTTGCCAGTCGCATCATTCCATGAGTAATGTGCTTCATGCGAGCTTCATAATCTGGATGGATCAATGAAAGCGCTTTCGCAACGATCTTCATATACTCCCCTTGCTCAATCGCGGTGGTGATGATTGAAAGATCTGGATTTTCTTTTTCAAATTTAGTAACAGTCAGCCCGATTTCCTTTGTTTCGTATGTCGGTAATCCTTTTGAGTTTATGAATACTCGAGTGTGGAGTTTTGGATCATAATTTTCAGCATGAAAAACAATCGCTCCGTCACTTTCAGTAAAGACCTTACCTGTATTATCAGTTACAATCTTCTGCCCAATCGGCGCCATGTCGCTCTCAAAAAAATAATGATCAAACTTTGTCCCGAGAATTGTATATATTTCTTCAAAGGCATCAAGGGTTACTTTTCTTCCCCAGTTATATATTTCATTTATCTGTGGATCAGTTTTTTCGTATACTTTTTTATTAATAGCATCAATCTCTGCTTTCATTTCCGGAAGGTTGTCGTAGGCATCACTGCCCTTTGCATACTGTTCACCAACCCAGAGTGCAGACTTTCCAACATAGGACTCCCCCGAGTTCAGTATTCCCCAAATAGCTTTTGCTACATGCGGACCAACATCACCTTGATAGTTTGCACGAATTGTTTTTGCTCCGGAAAATTCAACAATACGAGAGATGGATTCACCTATGGCATTACTCATCAAGTGCCCAATATGAAATGGCTTAAATGGATTTGGTTGAGTGTATTCAACCATGACTTTCTTACCAAGAAGCTGCGTATTTTTCCCCCAGTTTTCTTTTTGCCTGAGTATCTCTTGGATACTTCCTGTAAAAAATCCTCTTGAGAGATGGAAGTTTATAAACCCCGGGCCGACAGCTTCTACTTTAGAAATTTCAGCTGGAAGATTTTTTTCGAGAACCTCGACAATTTTTCCGGCAAGATCGCGTGGGTTTTGTCCGGCTTGTTTTGAGAGCACCATAGCCACGTTTGTCGAATAGTCTCCATGAGATAAATCTCCTGGATGTTCCACGACAAAATCCGCTTGAGGTAAATCAAGCTCTTTAAGTGCCTGTGTAATAAGATTTTTAATAGTTTCCTGAATCACAAAAATACTATACCACAAATGATCATTTTCTTCCCGTAGACCCAAATGCACCATCACCACGTTCACTGTCAGCCAATTCGTCAGTTTCTTCAAGTTCTGCAATCACCACTGGGTAGATAATAAGCTGAGATACTTTGTCGCCAACTTCGATAGTGATGTCTTTGTCGGAGAGGTTCACGAGATGCGTATTGTATTCACCTCGAAAACCAGCGTCGTATACGCCTCCCATTGTGTGAAGTCCTTTTTTTGAGATTCCGCTCTTATCTTTAACAATTGCCGCGTACCCTGTAGAAAATTCTAAAGCAAAACCGTGGAAGAGTATCACATGCCCAAGAGGTGGAATAGTTACATTTTCCATTGAATACATATCCATACCTACATCCCCCGGCAGTGCATAGCTCGGCAACTTCGCCGCATCTTTGAGTTTTTTAATTTTGATTTTCATATATTTTTTGATAGATTTCCTTCATGTTCGCAAGCGAACCATCTTTGAAACTTGGTACAAAATCTTCTGGTCGTTCACTGTACCACTTTTCTAGATTTTCCAAAGATATCCATTTGATTTCCGACACTTCCTCTTCTTGTAACACTAACTCTCTCTCTGTAGAATTTATCGTGACATGATACCTAGCACACCAACGTCGTGCATTGCTTGTCTCGTAAAAAGATTTTCTTAATAAAATTGGCTGGATGTTCGTAAGACCAATTTCTTCTTCAGCTTCTTTTGTAACATTAGAATCATACGTTTCTCCTTCCTCGACAGTTCCTGAAACTGCTGGACCCCAGCAGTTTGGATCAATTGTTTTGGAAGGATGTCGCTTTGCGATAAGCACTTCTTTATTTTCATTAAATACATAAAGTGATACAATCCGACGAATCTCATCTCGAGTCGATTCTTCTCTCTCTTTGTAATACAAGATTTCATCTTGTTCATTAACGATAGGAATTTTCATATTACTTCTTTACTACTTTTTTAACTTTCTCGTATACCAGAGTATGTATGTCTTCTCTGCTTAAAATTTCTTTTTTAGGAGCGCAATCTATTTTAATAAAGTTTTTCAAAGTCTCAGACAACCACAGTGCGCTCTTGC
>CAZEPT010000020.1:0-12245 GCA_964514225.1 uncultured Candidatus Saccharibacteria bacterium | reverse complement strand
ATTCCGATAGATAAACTCATACACCTATATATAGCATAAAATGAGATAATTTTGTAATAAAAAACCGATTACTTTCGTAATCGGTTTTTTATTCTTGGCTTATTTTTTTATTTGATAACTTACAAAAAGTTGACATATATTCTAAATAGTATATAATATATCAAAATATCTTAACAAAATTAAATAAAAAAAATATGAAGTCAACACTATTATGGATGCTCAGGCATCTCTTAATTCCCGCTGGCTTTATATGGTCAACAGGAATCATTACCGGGATTATTTCTTTGAACAAAGAGAGTAAGTCCTATAAAGATCCAACGCAAACTTTTACTGCAAAAGAACTTGCAACACTTGAAATGACTCCAAAAACTATTGCAGTATATGGAGACTCATTAATACAAGAGCGAGAACGACACATTAAAGAGACTGGTATGTACGAACCTTTCTTATACTTTCATGATCTCAAACAATACAAAATGTTTAAGTCAAAGTATCAAGATTCTCTAGCACTCACTTTGGAAGGCCGATCTCTCATAATGTCATGCCTAGAAGGTTTGAGTCTGCGGGGATTACATAAACTTGTAAACTTACGTGATGAGAATTGGCGAAACATTGACTTTGATAATGTTGTTGCACAAAATTACACGCAACATGCTGGTTATAAGAGAAAAATGATGGGTGTCGATGAGGCGAAATACTACTGGTTTCCGGGCGAAGCACTACGTGACAAAGCTCAGGAAAATAGCCATGTATCAGTTCGTTCTGACATTGTACTCCCTTTTCTCCATTGGCTCCTTATGTTCTATCTTCGAGGTCTACCACTTGCTTTTCTATTATTTTTGATTTGGAAATACAATCTTAAAAGAGAATTTATAGAAGCAACATGGCAGAAAGATATTACCGTGCATTTTGCACCACTTTCTTTCTTACTCTCAGTGCTCATCTGGCCTATCATTCTTTGGATTGATATTAAAAATCGTGGGAAAGAAGCATTGCAAAAAGCCGAAGTTATTTCAAGAAGAGAAAATCTATTGTCACTGTTTTCAAAACAGGAACAAAAAATGATCGAACTTGGAAAGACCATGGGCTGGGCTGAATTTCAAAAACAGCTCGATAGTATGGAAATAACGAGAAAGCACGCATTGATTAAAGCCCTGTTTGTAATGGTGGTGATCTCTTTGGTACCTAGATATTCAGTATCTCAACCAAGCTACCAATCATGCACTGTTCAAAGAAATCTACCAGTACAAAAAGTTGGTATAAGCGAGAATGTACATAAAAAATGTTTTATGTACAGCATTACTTGTAACCCACCTCCTGATACGCCGGTAGTTGATCTTGAAAAGATAATTTCAAAGAAAACTAAAAAAATTATTACTTTTATTAACCTATTATATCGGAATACATTTTTCCCAGACATTGAGAAAATTCCTATTTTTACAAATCAATATAACCTATGTTTTATCTGATTTATAAAAATAAAAATATAATAAATGAAAAATTTAATAGTAGTTTTCGTGATTTTTTCTAGCCTGCTCAGCAACGCACAAATCACCATTGATTCCAATACAAACTTCCATGTTGAATGCTACGCTGGTATTCTCTCGGGGTCAAATACGCCACTGGATACAAAAAATCCAAAAGCTTTTATGACCCTTCGCGAGGGCGCAAATATAAAATGGATACCCAATAAATCTGTTTCCCTTTTTGGAGTAGCCTCCTTAGAGATTAATGTAGCTGGAGTCGCATCACCATTTTGACTGGCATTCGACTTACTCCACAAAAAAACATTTTAGTTACCATCGGTAAGATAGGAACTCCAATGACAGAGTTGCGACCGTTACCCAATACGGGTACATCACAATTTGAACCGTGGACACTTGGTCAAATCCCTGGGTCAGCTTTTGGGGGAAAGATTACTTATACGTTCAACCAGAAGCATTCACTTGTTGGTGGATACTTTTTACGAAGTAATGATCCTTCTATTGAAATAGGTGCTCATCTTTCTTATGTACAAGCTGTTCTTTACTACAGAACAGTAAGCAGTATGTATGGCGGAGCATGTACTATTACAACAAAGTACATAAACCAAACCCTTGTGTACAACCACAACAAGAATTTTGGTTCATTTACACTTGTAAAAATGCCTAAGGTTCAGGGAGTACTCTTGTATTCGGATATGGGTTTTGGAAACAACAACTTCAATATGATCCGCGGTGAATGGGGAATCTTAAAAACATTCTCACATAAAATGTCCAAAGGACTAGCTGGTATAGGTTACGCCCAGGAAATTAAAAACACTAAGTTGTACCTTATGATCAATTTGTAAACTAAAATCCCCCTTCTCATGAGGGGGATTTTTTACTTTCTCTGTAAAAAATGAGTACATTTTTCTTACCTCATTCCCTGCATGAGTTGAAAGAGTGGCATGAGCTCATCTTGATATTTGGCGATTTGAGCTTTGTATTTCATCATGACTCCCATTTGAGTCATCGTTGAGTCTCTTCCCCTTTCTCTTTACAATAATTTCTTTAATTTCTTTTCAATAAAGTCGTCTAAATCTTCAATACTTTTTTGAATAGACTTAAAGATAAGTTCTTCTTTTTTATTTAAATTTCTATCTACTTTAATTTTTTCTAACACTTTGAGTTGTTTACTCAATTCATCTTTCAAAAGGAGTGTTCGAGTATGAGCTTCCGTTACAGTACTCTGTAGCTCAACCGCTATTTTCTTTCTGAATGCGAAGAATCGATACCATCCAACAAAGAGAAGAATAAGAAGCGTTGAAAGCAAGATTGCTGCACCGATAATCTGAAGAGCGACTCGAGAGACTCGGGAAACTTCTGTTTCATTCACTTTGAGATATATATTTGGTGAGAACGGACCACTCACTGTGTCTGAAAAAACATTTCTTGCTGAAATATGAACGGAACCTGCTGTTTTAATTCGATCGGTCGTAACAGAAAACGATCCATCCTGTGCTGTTTTTTGAACATACTTTTGGATTTCTTTGGTTCCTATTCCGAGAGTTATTTCAACATTCTGGTTCGGGTAATCACTTTGACCAAAAATAATGATTGAGTCACCTTGTGTGATT
Source organism: uncultured Candidatus Saccharibacteria bacterium (assembly GCA_964514225.1). GTDB lineage: Bacteria > Patescibacteriota > Minisyncoccia > Phycocordibacterales > UBA9973 > CAZEPT01. The sequence continues at coordinate 9,148 of CAZEPT010000020.1, read as the reverse complement.
TCTTGTGTATTTAAACTAAGGACGGGAGATGTGATGATTGGGCTTGTGAATGAAAGATTCGCATCTCTTTTATTCCCTGCTTTATCATACGCAGACACAAGAAGCGTATACGTGCCTGTCGGAAGTACTGGAAGAGTATATTCTTTATTGAGTAATTCGCTTTTGAGAACATCGATACTCTGCCCTCCTTCAATTACAAGGGTGTAGTGATCAACTCCAGAAGTAGCATCTAGAGCATCCAAGGTGATGATATTTTGACCGTTCTCTAAACGAACAGTGGGGGTAAACTCTCCTGGTGCTGTCGTATCAATATTGACTCTTTGGTGTGAAATTTTACTCACGGAAGAGAGATTTGAATAGCGCAAGTGGAAATAATATACTCCGTCGGAAACATTTTTAAGTGTCTTTTGAGTAACTGAACTGTCATACGACATGGTAGGCGCTGCGGTCGGGTTTGTTGTTAATGTTGCTTGAACTGAGGTAACATTGTTGGGTATTTTCCAACTAAAAGAAGCAGTATTATTTGAATACCAAACATCTGGGTTTGGATGAGTAGAAGAATTAATAACAGGATTAGGTAAGGCGGTGTTTGATTTTTCCGGAGTCGGTACATTTGGATCGGGTGGTATAGGCACTACCTCGCTTGGATTCGTAATCAAAATAGTACTTCCACTTGATCCACTTAAGACATTTGTTCCCAATCCATCATTGGCCCGGACGGCGCTGTCAGCAAAAATAAGAGAGGCTGTACCTGCTTTTTTAGCTCTAAAGGTAATAGAGATGATCGAACCGTTTGATCCGTTGTATCCTGGGTTTGCAACACCTCCATTGAAGACTACCCTTCCCTGGTTATTGGAAAATGTTGGTTCTTCAACCCACAAAGAAAACACTGATGAACTCTTACTGACAGAAACTACCTCAAGTAGATCTGTTGGAAATTGAATCGCTGCTTCTGCGTTATTAATGTATGTACCCGAACTATTTACCTGCACCCTGATAGAAACGATATTGCCTGAAACAACAGAGGTCGAGCCCGGAGAAAGAGACAGTGTTGCTGCATCTACTTGTGGAGCAAGTAAAAAGAACATACTAAAGATGAGGCTTAGTAGATATTTTTTTTGAAGACGTGTGCGAAAGAAACTACTGTACATGTATTTTTTTATGACGCTTACGAAGAATCTTTTTAATAATCATTCGAACAAGCACAATACCTAAAACAACGATAATGATACTTTTCCAATTAATACTATCTTTTTGACTGAGTACTGCTACTTGGAAATTCCCTGCCTTATCATATGCAGTTACAATAATATCTTGATGACTCTTTTGATCGATGAGTACATATGTTGTCCCAGTACGGACACTTGGATATGTACCCTCTCGCACTTCATAGTGACTAATGCCTGACTCTCCATCGGTTGTTTCAAAAGAGATAAACTTCTTTCCTTCAAATAAGTTTGCATCTTGGATTAACTCAACCACAAATGGATTTGGAGCTTGATTATCATTTGAGACAATTTCTTCCCATTTGTTCTGTGGAGAATTATCCGCTTCTCCAACCGTGATAACTGAATTTTTGACAGGTATAGTAAGTGCCGTACCGAGCCCGTCATGCAAGTATGCTTGCATATTATTTGGACTAATAGTGAACGCGCCTGGGGCATTTATTTTAACAATAACTTTAAATAAGAGTATGCGATCACCGATCACCCCTCCTGGAACACCCCCGACAAATGAAATCGTATGATTACTTTCAAGAGATGGCTTACGTGGCCAAAGTGTAAATGATGATTGAGCAAGAGATATGTCTTGTATTTGAAAATTACCCTGGTGCTCGTCAGATAAAGCGATACTTCCCTCTACTGAGTTGATCTCTTGTCCTTCGGTATCTACATAGACTTCAATAATGCTCGTGTCTCCGGCACGGATAGCACTTCCAGATGAAGCTTTCATCGATGAGGCATACGTATACACAGGAGTGAATAGACTTAGCACAACACCTAAAGAAAAAAGGAGGTGTGTAAAGATATGAGTCTTAACTAAAGAGTGGTGTTTGTTTTTCATATTATTTTTTTGCCCCACTTAAAGAGCATTATTGAGAAATCAATCGAATCAACTTTTTTGTCGAGGTTCACGTCCACGCATGGATTTGCGAATGGGAATATTGTTTTCCAGAAGTATAGAAGAATTGAGAAATCAATAGAGTTCACCATCGTATCTTTATTAAAGTCGGATCCATTACATGATCCACCAACTTGAACTGGTGCTGGTGCTGGTCCACCTCCGCCACCTCCTCCTCCACCTCCGCCACCGGGTGCAGTAACAGTAAATACTCGTGAAGCACCAGAACTTTCTGTACCGAAATACACGACGAGCTTAAAATAATACGTACCGGCAGTCGCTACTGATGCAGAGAGATTTGTATTCCAATCTTCACTCGGGTTTATAAATTTTGCTGCAGTCGCATAATAGGCGTCATCATTACCTCCACAGACATTATTAACATCAGTTACAATACACCATTCATACTGATACTCATACCCAGAAAGCCCTTCGTTGGTAATCGTGACATTTCCCAGAATAGAATTAAGTGTAGGTGCCGTAACAGAGTTTATGAGCACTTGAGCTGGTGAACCAGCTACTTCCCAATAGTCATTTGTTTGGATGGTCTTTCCATTTTCAACTTGAGTAGATGCGACAGTCTCCCATAATCCCTGAGCTGCGTTATTATTGAGCGTATATGTGTATTCATAGACACCAGTACTAATGAGCGTTGTAGCAACACCATTCACTACAATATTACGATCAGCATCATAGAGTGTGACGGTAGGTGCAGAAAAAGGAGCAGTTGGTGTAGCGGTGCTATCTAAAATAAATATTTTTGTTCGATATACATATCCTGCTTGAATCCGCTCAACATTCCCCATTTTAACAGACCACCCTCCAGCAACCCCAGAAACTGGTGCATCAAGATTTGTCGCCACTTGCTCTCCAATAGAACCAACGATCGTCAGCGATGATGCGAGTACATTCCAGACATCCGCGGCAGTAATATCATTTCCATAGTTTGAGAGCGTCCTTGTTGCATTTGCCCAGACAGCAGTAGCAACAGTTGATTCAGAATAATCCGAGAGAGTTCGTGTTCCAGCATTCCAGACATCTGCAGCGGTGAGCGTACTTGTTCCTCGAGTTGAAATTTGTGCGTCTATGTTATCTACAAGTCGCTTACCGATACTCCCTGCAGTAGAGAGATCGATTGATGCGATATCCCAAATTTGCTCGGTTGAAGCTGTTGAGAGGTCAACAGGTGCATCAAGTGAACGTCCTGCCTCACTCCACACATCTGTAGCTGAAATATTATTGAGCGCATTGATAAGTGTAGTGTTATTTTGAACTTCGGCCAAAATATCTGAATTTTTTATATCTGCATTAGTTTTTAATTGTTCTCCAATAGAACCAACAGTCGTAAGAGAAGAACTCAAGGTGTTCCAGACATCGGCTGCAGTGATATCATTTCCATAGTTTGAGAGAGTTCGTGCTCCATTAGCCCAAACGGCTGAAGCAATAGTTGAAGTTGAGTAATCAGAAAGAGTTCGAGTTGCTGAGTTCCAAACATCAGCGGCTGAGATATTACTTGTTCCTCGAGTTGAAATTTGTGCGTCTAGGTTATCTGCAATTTGTTTACCAATACTTCCAGATGCCGCTAGTCCAGAGGATGCCGTATCCCAGATAGAATCGACTGAGGTACTATCGATAGTCACACTTCCTGAGTTAATCGATCGGGTACCATGAGCCCAGACATCAGCAGCTGAAATATTGTTGAGTGCACTAATGAGAGTATTATTTGTTTGAACCTCTGTTAAAACATCAGAAATGGGTCCATCAATATTAAGTGAGAGTTGTTCCCCGATACTTCCTGATGCAGTCAGCGATGATGCGAGTACATTCCAGACATCGGCTGCAGTGATATCATTTCCATAGTTTGAGAGAGTTCGGGTAGCGTTTGCCCAGACTCCAGCTGATACATCATCAACGCCTGTGGTAGACAGTGTTCGAGTAGCCGCACTCCATACATCACCAGCCGTAAGCGTACTTGTTCCTCGAGTTGAAATTTGTGCGTCTAAATTATCCGCAATCTGTTTACCAATACTTCCGGATGCAGCCAAGCCAGAAGACGCCGTATCCCAAATAGAATCAACTGAGGCACTATCGATAGTCACACTTCCTGAGTTAATCGATCGGGTACCATGAGCCCAAACATCCGCAGCGGAAATATTATTGAGTGCATTAATCAAAGTCCTGTTTGTTTCAATTTCAGAGATGACCGTTACCTCGGAAGCATCTATATAACTCTCAGTTGCAAGCGATCCACCGCCAGAAATATTTTTAGTGGTAAGCTGTCGTGTCGCCGCGAACGTATCATTCCAAACATCAGCAGCCAAACTACCGAACGCGGTTAAGGTCCGTGTTCCATTACTCCAGACAGCAGAGGTAATATCAGATACGAGTGTTCCAAATGAAGTAAGAGTTCTCACCCCACTGCTCCACACAGAGGATGCAATAGAGGCGTCAGTTACTTCTGGAGATTTTACTAAAAATGATTTATCGAGTTTTAATAAATCACCCCCAATAAGCGTTCCACAAGTAATAAATGCTGGGTACTTACCAACAGGTGCAGGTGCAGTATACGCATACGAGTGCCACCCTGTCGCGTCATCAGTCATCGTCACCTCATCAACCAGAGTCGCTCCTGCTGGAGAATAAATAGAAACAGTACAGTCATCTGTTGTTGGAGTATAGTCGTCGTTGTAAATAAATTCCCCAATCACAAAATTCTCTGCCGGTTTATACGTGTCAGCGGCGTATACACTATATGCAAAAAGAAAAACATACACAAAAACCACACCAAGTGTGATAAGTCTGTATGTACTGTTATCTTTTAAATACCGCATTCCTTATCACGTGTGTTAAAAAATAATATATTTTACAAAAATAACAAGAAAAATTATTTTTTCTTGTTATTTCCAGTTATTTCGCTATCACCTTTAAATATCCCTGTAAGATTTTTAAACGCTTCGACAATATTTTTTGCAAGCTCTGGGATTTTCTTTGATCCAAAGAGGAGCACAATCACAACAGCGATGATAATAATTTCTTTTGTTCCTAATCCAAACATATAATTTTATTACATCAATACAACAAAAGGTGTCATTGTATTGATTATATTAATTTAATAAACCCTACTTATTTTTTATCAGAAGTATCTACTTCTTTAAATGCTCCAAATAAATGCTTCACTGCATCTGCAATTGATTTTGTCAGTTCAGGTATTTTCTTTGACCCAAATAACAAGACAATAACAACGACGATAATGATTATTTCTTTTGTTCCCAATCCAAACATGTTGTGTGTATACGTTAGGTTACTAAAATGCGACCGTGATTCTTTTTTCTATTAAACAAGACAGTGAGCTCAAAAATTACAACCAACGGTACTGCCATTAATATTAATGATAAACCATCAGTTGGGGGAAGTAAAGAGACTAAAATAAAGATTACCACAAAAGCATGCCGTCTTTTTGACCGTAAAAATCGAGCGCTCGTGAGTTCCAAGCGGATTAAAAAGGTAATCACAATTGGAAAGATAAACAAGAGCCCGAGAAGTGAAGATGTCAGTACAATTTGTGAAATAAAGGCGCTAATATCCCAGTAGTTTGCAACACCAAGAGTGACATTCACCTGCGCAATAACCTTCACTCCGTAGTAGAGCATCCCGCACCCATACAAAAACCCGACGATAAACAACAGGAGTCCGAACGGAAGTGAGAATAAAAAAAGCTTCCGCTCTTTAGGGAGTAAGGCTGGTTTTAAAAATACGTATAGATAGTATATGAAAATAGGGATAGTCACCACGCAAGCAAAGAAAAAACCTGCACTCATCGCAAAATTAATTAATTGAAAAGGAGAAGTCGTCACAATAGTCACGCCTTGGAGGTTGATGTATTTCAAAATAAATTTAATAACGGGCGAAGTAACTAAAAATCCAACAATAAATGCACCCGCAAATATCTTAACGAGAAATACTAACTTACCTCGTAACTCCTCAAAATATGAAGCGTACATGGAAAGACTTTTTTGAAAATTATTCACAGAAATACCTAAAAATAAACATTACTCAGACATAATAAAAATATTTGACCCGGTCGCAATCACTTCAGGAATTTCCATGACAGAAAACTGACTCCCTGCTGGTTCGATCAATATATCTTCCAAAGAACCTACATATGCAGCCGAAGGAAGCTCCAAAATAAAATCCTGACCCTCTCCTTCTTGGAAATGTACATCTGTAAGTGCCATATATTCTATATTATTTTTCTCCTTCCTTTTGTATTTATTGCGGTCACTATTTCTTCAGAAAGAGGAGTTTTATGTAGCGTAGGGATAACGTCAACAGGTTGATCGACAACAGGTACTATTTCCTCTGTTCCAACTGAAGGAGAAACGGTGTCGTCCGTAAGCGGACCCTCTTGTCCGACAAATTGTCCAGCTTCTGGTGGCCGTTCGAATTGTTCTTCACTCGCATAATCAGAAATCTGTTCTTTCATGGCGTCTTGTTCAACACTCACGACTTGATCCAAAGACGTCGACTCAAGTGTCCCGTCATGCATTTTTGACAAAAGTTCATCAGTCATTCTGACATATGAAGCCGCTGTGTGCGTAGATAGCGGATCAATTTTGAGAAGCTCCCTTCCTAATTCAACGGGATCATTAAATCTATACATCATACTTCCGTACTTTACGTACTGTGCTTGAAACGCACCGGTGACCAGAGTTGGTTCAGTGATATCGTAGAATTCAATAAGCGCAGTATCCTCATAATCACCCGTTGAAGTTACTACTCGCAAATTATCATTTTCTGAAATTGTTTGATCTTGATCTATATGAATCATATTAATCTAACGTTAACAACGCTCTAACTTTTATATTATCTGGAAAAGACGTGGGCGTATATCTAATGTATGTTGCTTCGTTTGTCTTATCCAAACTATCGTACACACCCCATGCACCACCGTCGTTCGTAGATTTTTGAAAAGCTCCATAATCTAAGTCAACCGTGTTATCATCCAATAATTCTGCACCATTTTCTGCGTTGTATAGTCTAATCCGCAATGTCGGCACAGTACCACCAAATGCAGTTGAAAAACGCCAAGCAAATATTTTACTTGCTGTTGATGACTGTCCGACAGACGGTTGGTAGTGTGAATCGGTTGTGTCGTCTTCATACACTAAGGTAAGTCCGTAAATTCGTGCTGGAATAGCTGTGAGTCCGAACATTCGAAATTCAAACATAAATTGTATTGACGCTCCCGGGGTTACTCCACTAAAGTTTTTCGCATCATCAAGAAGCGTCCACACTCCCGAATTGTCGCCTATGCCGGATGTTCTGTAGTACATTCGATATGGTTCTGTTGGTAATCCAAAAGTTCCGGAACCAAGCTGGACCGCGGCATTTACATATACTCTTGTCAACGTGGTCGCATCCGCAGTTGAAAGTTCAGGAGTAATCAACTGTTGGTTTGGCGTACCGCTTGCATATGTCCAATGTGCGGAAAGTGGTATAGCATAAAGCTGACTGGTAGCCGCAACTGTGGAAATTCTTTGCAGATAGCATAAACCTTCCTCAGACCAAATGGAGAACGGAAGAACAGACATTGACGGGTGCGGTACTGAGCCACTATCTGTCGTACTTTGATCATACTGTTTATCATCGCATAAAAATATATGGTCAAACGGGTCAGAAACAGTATTATACTTAGTCACATAACTCCTCGCCCCAGCTGAGCCAGTACTCATGACCAAAAGTCTATCGATACCACTTGCTATTTCTACAGAACTAAGTACTGATGTTGCTGGATATGTAACAGTACCACCAGGAGGCACTTCAACCATTGCATCTGTTTGCCATGTTGTATTGCCTGAGGTTATACTTGATATTGCCGCACGATACACACGAGTAGTTGTGACAAAAAATAATGATTCAACCGAATCGGCTGGTCCATGACCAAGAACACCTACTCGACCATTATTTGCCTGAGAAACTGTTCCTGTAGGTGTTTGAGCGCCTGTGACCAACACAAAGGCAGATGTTGATTTACCGGATGCAAGCCCTGACAACGATCCCCTAATATTGTATTTATAAACTCTATTAGTAGTAGTAGTTCCATCTATCACATATATAAAATGCTGTGAAAACGAATCCCTATCCTCAGTTCCAAGCCCACACGCAATGGTATTTGTAACCGTTCCAGCATCAGCTAACCAATATACAGCGCGTATGTTATCTACTGTTGTTGCAGCTGGAATTGTAGTACCAGCTACAGCAAAAGCAGATTCTCTTAATCCCTTTACAACAAACAGTCCTCCATTTGTTGTAGTTGCGTTTGATGTGGAAATGATTGCACGTAATTCCTCAACTACATATGGACCATCAGCTATAGTTCCGCCTGTTGCAGTGAGAGTGATACTCGTGTCTCCGCCAACCGCACTCACTTCATACCAAGTCGAAATGGCCGTAGGATCTGTAGAACCAAAACCGATACGTGAACCTACAGCTACACCATCAGTACTCCACGTGGTGCCTGAGCCTGTGACTGCTGTTCCACTTACTGAGGCTGTGCCTGAGGTATGAAAATCTCTTGTCATTCTAAAACCTCTCACAGTGTGTGCTGTAGCAGTGGGGAAAGTCACAAGTATAAAACCATCCCAGTTGAATACACCCGTAGATTTAGTATACGTATATTTTATAATTCTTCGAGTCGCTGCAGCAGTTGATACTTCGATGAGAAAAACCCAGTCAATATCAGAGTTATATGTAACCACATGTGGATAAGCAACCGCAATAGCTGTACTCGCTTCCATTGGTCTTGCAAATGCAATTGGCATTGGTCCAGCAAATTTTTCAAGGTTTGAAACTCCAGTTTTTTGCTGGATAAGTGTACCCAACATTGTTTTTGTGGAATCATACGATGCGTATGCGACAGTATCTCCAGTAAATAAATGTTCAATTGCTCTTTTTGCCATGGTGATTTTATAGTATAAAAATTAAACTTCTAAATAATCTATGTTGATTTGAACGGTGGTCGTTCCTG
>CAZEPT010000019.1:0-13162 GCA_964514225.1 uncultured Candidatus Saccharibacteria bacterium | reverse complement strand
AAAAGATATAGTTTGTTGGAACTATTCTGAAATAAAAGTGTCGTAAATAAATTTTACTCAAAAGACATCCGAAAGGGTGTCTTTTGTTTTTATACCCAACTTTTCGTGGCAGTCACGAGTGCGCGGTTCACCCGAGCCGTTCACTCATGACTGCCATTTTTTATGGTGGCAGTACAAAGGTCGAACATTAACAACCAAGAAATCAAAAAGAGATATGGAAATGGAATTCACGATCGCAAAGCCGCGCGAAATAGTCGGCACCGGTCGCATTGGAACGGTCCATACATCAGCGAACAATCTTCTTGAAAGATTTGGAATGCCGCATAACCAGATTCCTGATTCAAAGGAATCTGAATGGAAGGCTCCACTTGATGAGAAGGTCCGATTTGAATGGATGTTCAAATCAGTCGATGGAAAAACCGTGATCACCATATACGACTACAAAGACCGCACACCATTCCGAGACATCAACGAATGGCATGTGGGTGGAAAAGGAGATCGAGAAAAAATCAAAAAGTTTTTCAAGCTCTACCTACCATCAGGAACTCTTGAGATTGGTAAATAAAACGAAGCCTTTCCGAGAGGGCGACATTATATGAAATCACTCAAGCAAACCCGAGCAGTTACCTACAGACGATATGGCATACCAGCCTTAATTCTCGAAGGTAAATGGCTCGAAGAAAAGTATCGATTGCGAATAGGCGATGTAGTCGATATTGATTATCAGCCTAAAGAAATCAGATTGCAGAAAAACCAAAAGCTATCCCTACAGCGCAGGGAAAAACTCAAGGAAAAAGAAGCGATCAAAAGAAAGCTCTATGACAACCAAACAGGAAATCAAGAAACTCCTCAGGGAGAGAGCCTTGAGCATAGTGGATGAAAGAATCCTGCCAGAGACACTCGACAATATAGCCGAATGGACTGGAGAACTCATGGGAAAACTCACAACCCTAGATCCTAACAATCAAAAGCAGATTGATGAAGCATTCAGCCTTCTGCATGAAGGACTTGTGAAGGAAACAATTGAGCAATTAGTCGAACCGCTCAGTGAAAGGAGAAAAAAATTATTCGCAGAAAAATAAAAGACCCCCCGAAGGGAGACTCTTACATACAGATACATCGTATCAAGACCTCTTCGTGGAGTCAATAGTAAAAACTATGACAACACAAATATTAGAAAGAAAAGTGGTCCCAGTTGCACAAGAAGAAAACTTCTTCACCGCAATTGGAAACACAAAGCCCTACTTCAAAGCAGCATTTGAAGGAGAGCCAGGTACCGGCAAAAGCTGGAGTGCCGCATTAGTAGCAATCGGTCTTCACAAAAAGATCAAGAGCAAGAAACCCATTGTCCTTATTGATACCGAGAAAGCATCAAAGTTTCTAGTCCCTCTTTTTCAAGAGCATGGAGTAGAAGCGGTGGTACGTGAGACACACTCACTCGCAGACTTGGTAACAGCAATGAAAATCTGCTCGGAAGGATATTCAGACATTGTAGTGATCGACAGTATCACTCACATCTGGATGGACTTCCAAGAAGCGTATAAGCGAAAGCTTAACCGCCAAACATTCCAAATTCAAGACTGGATGTCAATCAAGTCTGAATGGAATAAATACTTCTCAATCCCATTGGTACAGTCACCATTGCACATCATTGCAACAGGTCGAGTGTCTGACCGAATGGAGCAAGAAGTAGATGAGGATGGTCGTAAAGAATTTACTAAGACAGGAGTAAAAATGCAGGCTGAGAAAAACGCCGCATACGAATTCGATGTCTTGGTACTTATGGAACGACACGAACTCATTCAAAGAAAAAAGCGTGAAGTATGGCGACAAGCCACTGTCCTCAAAGGTAGAGGAAATCTACTTGATGGAAAGGTTTTCAAAAACCCAACATATGAAGATTTTGCTCCAGCTATTGAAGCGGTCATCAAAGATCCTGTAGCTGCAAGATTCAGTCCAACAGAGCGAGATGCTGGTGAACTGATCCGAACCGAAGAAGATAAACGCAAATGGGTAAATGAGAAAAAGCGATGGCTAGAAGAAATTGAAGGATACCTAGTATCAATCTGGCCAAGTACAAGTGCAGCAGAAAAGAAAAATAAAGTTGATGCACTTGAGTACGCATTCGGAACTAGAAGCTGGTCCGCAATTGAAGCGATGCATCCAGAAGCTCTAGAAGACGGATACGCAAAGATTCAAGAATTTACTCAAAAGAAGATTGCAGAAGCAAAAGGTGAACTTCCACCGGAACCAACTCCGATGGAAAAATTCGAAAAAGATCTTCGAGAATCCAAAGAAGATAAACCGAAGAAGTCCACTGTCAGCGTCCGCAAGGCTGTAACAAGTGGCAAGTAGTTAGCTTGGCCACTGACTCAGCCCTGGTCGCAGTGGCACGAGGGCTGAGATCGGGGGCGAAGCGCTCCCGAAGGTAAGCATGTGGCGGAATAGGTAGACGCTTATGGCACGCGTGAAAAGTCCATGGGACTACACGTAAGACAGTTACCTCGCAGGTCGAGAAATTAATACTGTCATGTGAGGTGCAAATCCTCACCAGACTTACAACAGAGAAAACATCGATAGGGCTTATCGATGCTTTCTCTCTTCATAAAAAACTATGTATGAACACAAAAACAACTTAATACCAAATAGCACACAGGTCCCGAATGTAATTCTGGATCTAGTAATCCCTCGATTGCCGGAAGCCGAGGGACGATGTCTTCTGTATATTTGCAGGCGAACTTTTGGATTCCATAAAGAATCTGATCGAATAAGCTTCTCGCAATTTATAGATGGCATAAAGGATCGTACCGGCAAAGTCCTTGATTATGGGGCAGGTTTGGCACGTGCATCAGTTGCAAAAGGACTCAAAAATCTTGCTCAAGCGGATGCAGTAATTGTTAGAGCAACAACCAAGGGAAACTTCTACCAAATCAATCTCTCAATGGATGTGGATAAAGTGGTTCAGCTAGTGAACCAGTATAGTGGCAATACCAAAAGTGGTTCAGCTACTAGACCGAAAGCGGTTCAGGTAGTGAACACACAAAACCTAGGAAACAAAGAGAAAGAAAGTAATACGCAGTCAGTGACTGCGCTCCCAAAAAAAGAAAGAAGTCTCCATTCAAGACTCGTTGAATATTTTCATAATACAGCAAAACAGACACGAGGAATCAGTGTGGCAATAACCAAGGCTGATGGAAAAAACCTCAAGCGTGTAATCGATACCAACACACTCACCGAAGACGATCTAGAAAAATTGATTCTGTATTTCCTAGGATCAAGCCACTTCAGAAATCTTTCTCCAAGTATAAGCACATTCTTGTCAGCAACGGTCCTCAATGGATTGGTAGATAACATGCGCAACAATCCAAGGTTCTGGAAAGAACTTGATGACTTAACTCAGAGATTCAAGTACGTAGGCACAAAAGAAAACAAGGCGATGATCGAGCGCTTTGAAGCATTAAAGAAACAGTTTCTTGAAAAATTAATAATCAATAAAACCATATGAAAAAAATAATCACATTTACGGTAAAGGGAAATAATGAAGACTGGCACGGCAATCCTATTCCATACATGAGAGTCGTGGGTCGCGCACTCTGGCTTCCAAAAGCTCGGAGATACAGTGCATGGAAAACATACGTTCGCAAATGGTTCTATGCGGACTATCCAGAATACCTCATGCATGCAGGCAAAAAGATTTTGATAGATGTTCAACCGTTTACAACAAGCTCCGCATCAAAAGCACGAATGGATATAAAAATATTCTGGATGAATGGCATACATGGAGATCCTGACAACATCTTCAAAGGTATAGCAGATGCATTATTTAAAAATGACAAATTTCTTGATGGTAGCTTTGAATCTCACTATTCACAGGATGGAAAAGGTCGAGTTGAGATAAGCATCACCTTGGATATCTAACGTATGAAGTACCTCAGTTTATTTTCTGGTATTGGCGGATTTGAACTAGGGATTGAACAAGCCTATGAAATCATGCGCACTAAGAACAAGAAACAGAGGTGTCAAAGAGCTAGAGATAAGAAAAGACAATCTAGCAAATTCGATAACCTCAGTGATGACAGATTCTCTTGTATTGGATACTCCGAGATTGATCCGTACGCAATCAAGATCTATGAAAAACACTTCCCAAATCATAAAAACTATGGAGACATCACAAAACTCAAAGCAAACAAACTCCCAAACTTTGACTTACTGGTCGGTGGATTTCCATGTCAGGCTTTCTCAATTGCTGGAAAAAGAAAAGGCTTTGCAGACACTAGAGGAACGCTCTTCTTTGACATCGCTAGGATTCTCAAAAGTAAAAAACCAAGAATGTTCATATTGGAAAACGTCAAAGGATTGCTATCTCATGACAGTGGCAACACTTTCAAAACAATTATCTCCACGCTTGCTCAATTGGGGTATGACTTGGAATGGCAAGTGCTTAACAGCAAGAATTTCGGAGTCCCTCAAAACCGTGAGCGTGTATTCATTGTCGGACATTTTAGAAAAGAAACCAGATCAAAAATATTTCCTTTCACCAAAAACCACAGCGAGGATATTGTCCTACCAACCATCACGACACGTGTTACCGCAGACTCAAACGGAACTTATGTTAGTGAAAGATCGCCACGTCAAATCATAGGTGGTAGCCAAGGTAACCGAGTGTATGACCCTAAAGGAATCTCAACAACACTCGCAAGCCAAGCAGGCGGTCTGGGGGCTAAAACAGGCTTATACGCAGTCGGTGGATTACAAGCACACCAAAAGCCAAGGAAGGATGGCATATCACCAACACTCACACAGGCAATGGGAATGGGTGGTGGTCAGACACCGCTTGTATGGTCGAAAAAAATAAAGATACGCAGGCTCACTCCAATGGAATGCGAACGCCTTCAGGGATTTCCAGATAACTGGACTGAAGGCATAAGCGACACTCAAAGATATAAAACACTCGGAAATGCAGTAACCGTAAATGTGGTCCGCGCAATAGCAGGGAGACTTTTCTCCTCAGGAATGTCATGAAAAAAGTAAACGCAATATACAAACTAAATGCTCTTCAAATAGATGATGCACACCATAAATTTGAACAGGGATGGAGAATCTCCTGGATAGCAGCAATTTTCAATGTTCATAGAAGCACTATTTATTTTCATGTCAGATACAACGGGTGGGTACGTAGGGTCCGAGTATTAAAAATGATGCCTCATGAAGTAGTCGTGATTTATCGAGAAAGAAAGAAAAACAAGTACAGAGAAAAATTCAGAGGATCGTATGACTTTATCAAGATGAGTGCCGAGCAAATAAAAATACAGAATTGTAGGCACAGTCGATGGATAAAACGATGCAGTATCTGCGGAATGATTCTCGCCTCAGATGCTGTAGATCACGAAACAGTGTGCCAAAAAGAAAATATTAATAATTAAAAAATTTATATATGAAAAATAAAAACAACAAAGATAATCCTCTCAGCCTCTCTGCACGATTTCTAGCTGCACGCCCTGATCTCGTAGGAGCATGGATCATAGGAGCGCATAGTTTGCTTCCAATATTCAAGTCTGAAAACAAAGAAGTAATAAATGCATTTCTAGAAACGGTCCAAGGTGAGTTTTTTGCAGCACTTCAACATCACTGGAAAAAGAAAAATCCAAATCAAGAAATGACGTACACGTTCGGAACTATTTGTCTCAACGGTAAAGGGGATGAACGATTAATTATTGGAGTACAACCAACTGAAAAAGGTAAGCCTACATACGAGTATATCTCTGATGATGGCAAGGTCGGTGCCTGTAACGAATCAAGCATGGTGAGTTGGATGGAAAAAATATAAACATATGCAAATAACAGACATAAAACCATACGAGAAAAATGCCAAGGAACATCCTACATGGCATCTCGAAAAAATAGCGAATAGCATCAAAGCATTCGGATGCAAACAACCAATCGTAATCGACAAGAATGGTGTGATAGTCGCAGGTCACGGCAGATTTATCGCAATGACTGAAATGCTCGGCTACACAGTGATGGAACAAAAAGCATTCACAAAGAAAGGTGAGCCAGTGATTCCATACGTCATGGCAGATGACTTGACTGAAGATGAGATAAAAGCATATCGAATCGCTGACAATCAACTCAATGCACTGACTGGTCAAAACATGAATCTTATTGTGGATGAACTCAAAGACCTTGATGTTGCAGGTTTTGATATTACACTCACAGGTTTTGATAGAGACTTGATTGTAGAAGATGACGAGAATGATGACGTGGTCCCTGAAGAACCAACACAACCAAAATCACAACTTGGTGACGTGTATCAGATTGGTCCTCATACGCTTATCTGCGGAGATTCAACTGATGAGTCGGTATGGAAAAAACTCATGGAAAACAGGAAAGCTGATTGTGTCTTTACTGATCCACCATACAACGTGAACTATTCAGGGCGTGGTGAAAATACAAGCAAGGGAATAATGAATGACAATATGAGTGATGGGGCATTTGATTCATTTCTTGAATCAGTATTTGCAAACATTGCTCAGCATACAAAGACAGGTGCCGGATGGTATGTCTTTCATTCAACATCAACTCAAGCACAATTTGAATCAGCACTGAAAAAGCAGGGCTTGGCAGTCCGCAATCAGCTCATATGGAATAAACCAACTGCATCAATGGGATGGGGAGATTATAGATGGAAGCATGAACCATTCTTCTACGCATCAAAAGAGGGAACTGACACAGTGTTCTATGGAGATAGAACGCACAGCACAATCATCGACTTCCACGATAGTGAATTAAAACTTTTGAACTGGGCAAAGAGACAAAAGAAACTAGAAACCGAGGGAAAACTCAGCATCTGGACTATGAAAAGAGATAGGGTGAATGAATATCTTCATCCAACTCAAAAGCCAGTAGAACTCATAACATACGCACTCTTCAACAGCTCAAAATCGGGTGATGTTGTAGTAGATCCTTTTCTTGGAAGTGGTAGCACTCTCATCGCCTGCCATAAAACCGAAAGAGTATGCCTAGGCATTGAACTTGATCCAAAATTTGTCGATGTGATCGTTCAACGCTGGGTCGATTATACAGGCATAGAAACGGTCCTAAAAAACGGTAAGGATGAGGTCTGGCAAAAGACACAATATGGAGAATCAAGCGAGTAAAAATGAAGAAGAAAACAGTATCAATATTGATACAGTTTTGCTACCTCATCGTAGTAGCACTGGTGCCACTACGATAGATGACCCTGACGTTGATAATACAACGCAAAAACAACGTGGGGGCATTACCGGCAAGGGTTTTCTCCCTGGTAAGTCCGGCAACCCTGATGGTCGTCCAAGGGGTACCAGAAATATCAGTACAAAGATGAGAGAAGCACTCGATAAACTGGGTGCAAAAGATGCACAAGGAAAGCCGGTCCCTGTTGAAGATGCCCTCGTTCAAAAGGTCATCAAAATGGCACTGGATGGAGATCGAAAAATGATTGAACTGATATGGAATTATCTCGACGGTAAACCACCTCAATATATCGACATAACCAGTCATGGTGAACGTGTCGGAACAGTACTCATAACACCTGAAGAAGAAAAAAGAATTGAAGAATTATTCGCTCCACGATTACTTCTCCCTCAAACACAACATGGAAACAATCAACTACCAACCAAGGAGAGCAATGACTCCAATAACCAAGGAAGGAATCCAATTCCTGAAAAACAGCAGTCGGGAAGTGCGTACGAAAGCAACTCGTGATCACTTTGGATACTTCATCACATACTACATGCAAAATTATGTGCGAAGTGAATTCGCATCTTTTCACTATGACATGATGGTCGACGTACACGACTTGATTGATTTGAAGATAAGAGAAGTTGCATGGTTTATGTTTGGTGAAAGTGCAAAGACGAGCTTTGCAAAAGCATTGATTCTTTACATGATTGCATACGACATAGAACCGTACATAAACGCTGACTCGTTTGATAGCACAAACTCAGAACGTATCCTTTTTGATGTGGTCCTAGAGCTACAGACAAACAAAAGATTCATCGCTGACTTCGGAGATAAATTCAACGCAAAAAGAAATCACTTTGAAGCAACTCAAAAAAGAATAAAAGACTTTATCACAAATCCAAAACGTGATGAGGATGGAAATATTATAAAAGAAGGAATCCGAGTTGAAGCTCATAGTACACAAGAAAGTGTGCGAGGACGTATTCACGGTGCAATGCGTCCAGGGTTTGTACTTGTTGATGACTTTGAAACTAAGAAGACACTTCGAAGTGAAGTGAGTACAAATCAAATCAGATCTCACATTCAAGAATTCAAACGTGGACTCGATTCACAACGTCGCAGAGTTTTATACCTAGGAAATATCCTAAGCGAATATGGAAACGTACAAAGTATCATTGAACGTGCCAAACAAGATCCAGAACTTAGGGTCCGAATAGTGCCTATCTGCCAAGGCAACCTCATATCAGGACTACACACTCCAACTTGGCCAAGTAGGTGGGTACTTACGGACTCTGAAGCAAAAGAGACTGGAAAAGTAAGTATCGAAGCAAAACGTAGAGCCATGTGGACTCCAGAAGAAGGAGACTCAGACTTCCAAGCTGAAATGCTTTGTCAGCCGATTGATGAAGCGAAAGCAATGTTCAAACGTGAATGGTTTCAATCTATCAGTTGGGATAACCTCATTCAAAAAAGAGTTGCTGCCTACGTAACAATTGATACTCCGAGTAGAAAAGAAGATGGCGAATTAAAAGCAGATGGAGACTTTGTAGGTTTTTGTATCAACTGGATCGATAGAGAAGGAAAATGGCATTTGAAAGCGTGGCGTGAAAAACTCGGTCCGACCGCAATCATAGAGAAGATGTTCGGTGTATATCAATTCTTGATGCAAGCAGGTACACCGCCTGTAAAGTTTGCATGGGAAGATACCGCATTCACTCGTGGATTGGAACCAATGCTTCGACACGAGCAGAGGATGAGACAACTCTTCCTTCCACTTACATGGCTCAAACATCAGGGTAGATCAAAACAAGACAGAATTCGAACCGGATTATTGTACCGATACGAAACTCGTAGCATTTATCACTTAGAGGGTGAATGTAAAGACCTAGAAAACGAACTAATGCGCTTTCCTGAAGCTCCAAATGACGATACAAGCGATGCAACTGCTTATCAAAGCGACATTGCACGTCCTGCAGGTACAGAAAAACCTAGAGATATACGACCAGAAAGGGTAATTGATACCGCATACGGCAAGATAAAGCCTGCATACGAGGATGAAGAAGATGATATAGGTCCTCAATACCCTGACATCGGTATCTAATCAAAGTCAATGCACGCTAAAAATCACGATAACGTTTCTATACTAAAAACATTATGGCACTAGCCCATTACAAAAAACGAGATACGCTCGCAAAACAGTCCCTCAAGGAGATTGATTATTCATATCGATACAAGAAGTCCCGAATGTCTTCATGGAATAAAAATGAAGACATGATGAACCCTGATCGAAGCGGTCAGGTAGTCTCACCTTATGGTGGTAGCACCTATCAACAACAGCAAGGCGATACTCGTGCGCAGGTCCCACTTTTCAAAATGCACGGATTCGTTCATACGATCCTCTCAAAGATTGATAGTCCTCTCACATTTAAATACATAAAGGGAGAATCTGCCGACTTAAAGAAAGCAAAGCTCATGAACGCTATCAAAGAAAAAGATAGCAAAGTAGGTAGATGGAATTTCAAAGATCTGATGGGTAAGCGAGATGCGGCAATTTATGGTCGTGCAGTTTATTTATACATGACCCGAAACGACAAAGGAATTTATAAAAGCATTCTCAATCTTATAGATCCGAAAGACTTTCTGATTGATCCTGATGTTGGTGGTTTATGCACTGAAGAAGAAGACGGAAGTGGAATTGAAAAAGCATCATATCTTGGATGGTGGAATACAAAACTTACAAGGGCGCAACTTTTGAAAGGTGTCAAAGATGGAATCTACTATAAAAAAGCTGTCGAAGATTTACTTGATGGTGGCACAAATGCAAACACAAAGACGGCTCAAGATATCGACAAAGACAACAGAAAGATAAATGGTGCTCCTCGTGAAAGATTTAAGAATGATAATCAATTTATTTTTTATACTTGGATTACTACAGACGAAAATGACGATCGATACTATCTCGTACTTACTCCATCAGGTGAATGCATTCGATGTGAACCTTGGAAAGAAATAAGAAAAAGCACTAAGTATCCAATATGGACATGGGCAGCATTTCCAGATCCTCGTGAATTCTGGACACCATCATACTGTGATTATGTCCGTGGCATTTTCATGGCACAAGAAAAGAGTATCAATCAATCACTTGATAACTCTGAACAGATCAATCGTCCTCAAACTGCAGTAAACGTAGACTATGTAAGAAACCTCGCTCAAGTGCGATACCGAAAAGATGGATACATTGAGATAGAAGGAAATATGGATGTGAACAAGGTTCTGCAAACACGTCAGACACCACCGATTCAAGGTCCTTTCATGGTATACGATAAGCTCGAGACGATTGTCGAAGCTGAATCAGGAATCACACCAGGAGTAAAAGGCACGAGCGATGAAGAAACTCTTGGAATTTATGAGGGAAATATGCAACAGGCAGGTGATCGCTTCGGCTTGTTAAATAAGAGCTATGCAGAAGGGTACTACCGATTCGCAGTACTTCACAAAGAAGGAGTAATGCAAGACTTGAAAAAGAAAATGGCAGTACAAATTCTCGGTCCTGTCGGTCTTGAAATTGAAATGGTAAGCGCTCGTGATTTGAAACCATTCCAAAAAGACTATGACATTCTCGTTGAATCAAGTATCGCTGAAGCACAAAGCAATCTTGCAGATAGTAAAAACAAAATTACATTCCTAAGTGCATATAAAGGAGATGGAACTGTAAATCAAAAAGTATTATTTGAAACTCAGGCAAGCATCGCAGGTATTGACGATGACACAATCAAACGACTGCTTGATATAGGAGACTACAATGCAATTGAAGTAGTAGCTCAAGCTGAAGAAGCATTCCAACTTATTATCGGTGGAGATAAGGCTCCTCTTTATAAAGATGCAAACACTGCATTCCTGCAAAGACTTCATGACCTCTCCGATAAATACGATCACGAACTCAGTCCTGAACAGCACAACAGCGTATTCGCTTACATTGAAGAAATAACTCCAATTGTTGAGCGTAATGCCGCACGTGGAGTGATGTCTCAGGTTTCAAAAGAAGGATTACTAGGGCAATCAGGCATGGTCGATGGCGAGATGCTCGAGAATCCAGAACTTGCAGCAACAGGAACCGCTCCAATAGCAAACCCAGGAACTGAGATAGCAGAAATTGCTGCGCTCTCGCCGTAGCAATTACAAATTATTAATTAATCATTAAATTATTTATGTCAGAATCAAACAACGTACGTTTTATTGAAGATAACGGAAAATGGGCATGGAAAAGATACGATGCCGATGGATCCGTTATTTATCGCAGTCCATTATTCGATACAGAAAGGGAAGCTCGTGAAGATTACGATCTAAACGGCACACCAAATGAATCTTCGGTCCCTCAACCTGAAGCTACTCCTACCGAAAACACTCAATCAGATTCAACTTCTGAAAATACTGTCGCTCCTGAAGCAACTGAGCCTGCAAACCAAACAGAGCCGACTTCAGAATTACCAACAGATCAACCAGCCTAAAGCCCATGCTTAGATTCAGTTACAAAATAAAAAAGAGAGCGAAAGACAAAGGTGACTTCCGAATCACAAAACACGGTCAAGTTGCTGAGTTTTCACTACGTGAACTGAATCGAAACGTAGAACATATAAAAAAGCAGAGCAAAGAACTTGATGCGAATGCAAAGCTACAAGAAACACTCGCTGATAATATTCGCAGAGCGAATCCTGACCTTGTGGCATACATGAAAAAGCTGACTCCTAAAAAGAGACATGCTCTAACAATGCTCGCTATTCAGGAAAATAAAGCAAAGCAATATCGTGATCAAGAAAGGGAAACAAAATCAATACTTCGCATGCTTACTAACGAAGACCGTGAGGTCCGTAAACAATTAAAACTATGAGTGATACAGAAAACAAAAAACCACTCACTGGTCCTCACGAAGCAGGTATTGAAGATGACGAAGAAAAGCAAAAAGAAGATGAGGTAGAGATGGCAGAACTCAATGCTGCAATCGATGTATCTCAAGACCTTGTCTCATGGACTCGAACTCCTGCAGGAAAAGATACTGTCGATCGCCTGCAAAAAGAAGCTCGAAAAGCCATGAATGAACTCTTCTCGGTTTTGCATGAAGATCCGTCACTTCCAAAACTTATCTCTGCAGTTGCACGTTTTGAATCAGCGATACAAATGACACGTAGGTTCACAGGTGCTGAAGAAGATCTTGATATTCTTCTCAATGAATTATCAAGAAGAAGACCAGGAGTATAGGGTAAAAAAACCATCGGACATCCGGTGGTTTTTTATTTAAAGTCACTGCACGCTGTTTTTCACTTATTGCGCATCAAACTAAAAGTAAGAGGGGCCAACCTCTTTTAATAAGGTAATCGCGCTAGTGTCCTGCGTATCACAATCGGACATCAATGGGGCGAAACCATTGAATAAATAAAACGTATGCCAGAACCAAAAGCAAAGGGAGCGCCACTACCCACTGACGATAAGTCAGGAAAAGGCGCAGGGGAAGCTAATCCTTCTGAAAAAGATGGAAAGGGCAAGAATACCAACCCTACAAATGGTCAATCGATTGCACAAGTTGCAGGGGCGGAAAGCCAACCCTCAGGTGATCCAAAGGATCAGAAGGGCGACAAACAAGAAGAAGGTGATGAAAAGGAAGGTTTGATTGTCGAACTGAAGAAGGAAAATCGTGAGATGAAAAAGATGATCAGAGACGAGGTCATCCCCACCATTCGACAGCTCCAAGAGCAGGTAAAGAAAGGTGGTACTAGCGCCAGTGATGCAAAAGACGAACTGGATGCACTCGCCGAAGAATGGGAACTCGAGCCTAAATTCGTAAAGAAACTCGCTGACATTCTTCTCAACAAGTCCAAGAAGCAATTCGAAGACGAGTACCTTTCAGACATCAAAGATATTAAATCGAAAGCCGAAGAACAGACTA
>CAZEPT010000018.1:7048-13272 GCA_964514225.1 uncultured Candidatus Saccharibacteria bacterium | reverse complement strand
CTAGGTTGAGTTAGGGTTGAAATTAGTTACTGTTTGGTGAATTTAACCACCTGGTTGTTTGACCTTAAAAAGTAAATGCCTTTGGCAAAATTACTGACGTCAATTTTTTCTTTGTCTGAAACAATTTTTCTGATGAAGGGACGACCTGCTATATCCGTAATTTCAATTTCACCACTGAATCCTTCAACGATAATAAAATCATTTGCCGGATTTGGATAGAGCGAGATATTTTTTTTATCAACTATAGCCAAACCAGTTGGTCCGTCGATAATAATCTTTTCAGATGTCCACAGAGTGTCTTTTGTTACATTACCCAAACTATCTGTTGCTGTCATAATAAATCTCAACTTATATGTTCGAATAGTATCCAAGAGAGCCAAAGCACTGAGGTCACCCACGACATAAAAGGTATCACTGGTATTTGCTAAAATCTGTTCATTCAAATTTCCAAATGTGTGTATATAGGACATGACAGGAATAGTAGAACCAACTTGCGTGAGGTTATTCTTCATCTCTTTGACGTTGGTCATGTAAGCGCATGATGCTGTCCCTTCAACTTCAAATTGAGTTGAGGTGATCTTATGCCAGCAATTTGAGGCTGACATAACGACTGCGCCTAATGATACCTGTGTACCGCGAGGAAGGAGATTATTGGTAGGGTATTCCGTAATGGTCATTGAGCAACTTCGAGTTTTCTTAGAAGAAAAAATTTCTTCGGTAGGGAAGTTGGATGTTCTGAATCCGCAAGATTGTGCGTTGCTTTTTAGTGTAAAAAGCATAAAAAGAGTCATTAAGGAGAAAATAATCTGTTTCATTTTTGTTTGTTTTTATTGAGTTTGAAAATAATTTGATTTGAACAAACTATATCACATAAATTTACTTTACGCAAGTTTTATCGTTTAGAGAGTAAACACTTCAGGTCAGCTATTCTCATCAATAGATTGTAAAAAGAAAGGGGTAGAGGTATACTGTTTGTATGATTATTACGTACTACGGGAACCACTACCTCAAAGTCAGCCAAGGTGATACTGTCCTCTCAATTAACCCACCATCAAAAGATTCAAAGCGCAAAGAAAAGACACCTCGTTTCGGTGCGTCTATTGTGCTGTGTTCAAACCACCATGTTGATTACGCAGGACTCGATCAAAATAATTACGGAGATCAAGTTCCACTTGTGATAGACGGCCCAGGTGATTACGAATCAAAAGAAATTCTTATCAAAGGAATTGGAACAAAAACTGTTATTGAAAATAAAGAATATATTAATACGACATACTCTCTTTTAGTGGAAGGAGTCAGTATTTGCGTCTTAGGTCCACTCTCTGAAACACTTAAAGCATCTGAAAAAGGACAGATTGGATCAACAGAAATTCTGTTCGTATCACTCCGCGAAGATACGCTCTCACCTCAAGAGCTCCACAAACTTGCTGTGTCTTTTGAGCCGAATATTATTATTCCTGTCGACTACACAGAAAAAACTTTGAGTGTATTTTTGAAAGAAGCAGGGAACACTGCGCCAGAAACTGTCGATAAGCTTACGCTCAAGAAAAAGGATATTTACAGTAAGCAGGCTGAAATCATTCTTATTAATCAGGAGTAAGGGTGTATGAAGAAACACATAGATAAGATTACTCATACGATACATCACCATACTCGGACAACCGTGCATGCAGTCCGTGCAAAGCCATACCCAGTCCGAATGCAATTGATACGATTGTGTACTTTTATTGGAAGCCTCTGTATTGTCATTTTATGGGTGACGCTTCTGAAACGCCAATTGCAGATAGACCCAGTTGTGCAGAAGAAAGAGATTGAAAAAGGACAAGTGATATCGGAAGGAATTTGGAAAGTATACGACAAAGCGAAAGACCCTAATCAACAAGAACAATAAATAATATGCCAAAGAAAAAAGAAGAACAAAAAAATATCCCAGAACCAATCGAACGAGTGTCAGTCGTTCCAATTGATATTATCGCTGAGATGAAGGAGTCTTACATCAACTATGCGATGTCAGTTATTACTGAGCGTGCACTTCCTGATGTTCGTGATGGACTCAAGCCTGTCCATCGACGTATTCTGTATGCTATGCATGAGATGAATTTGACTGCCGGATCAAAACCTAAGAAGTCTGCTGCAGTAGTGGGAGACGTCTTGGCGAAGTACCACCCTCATGGTGATGTCGCTGTGTATGATTCGATGGTTGGAATGGCTCAAGATTTTTCATATAGATACCCGCTTGTTATTGGACAAGGTAACTTTGGTTCAATTGATGGAGATAATGCTGCAGCGATGCGTTATACCGAAGCACGAATGTCACGTCTCTCCGCTGAAATGCTCCGTGATATTGAAAAAGAAACGGTAGATTTTCGCCCAAACTATGACTCGACTCGTAAAGAGCCTATTGTACTTCCGACTGCTGTTCCGAGCTTTCTTTTGAATGGAACGCTCGGTATTGCTGTGGGTATGGCGACGAACGTTCCACCACACCACTTGGGTGAAGTGATCGATGCGACAAATCATCTTATTGATAATCCTGAAGCTACCACTGAGGATCTTTTGACTCATATCAAAGGACCAGACTTTCCAACCGGCGGAATCATCTATAGCACTCCTGAAATGAAGCATGCCTATGCGACTGGACGTGGAGGAGTAGTCACTCGCGGAGAAGCGGAAATTGTTGAACTTAAATCAGGTCTCTCTCAAATTGTTATTACCTCTATCCCGTACCGCGTCAACAAGCAAAACCTTGTGGTGGCAATCGCTGAACTCGTGCAAGAAAAAAAATTAGAAGGAATTAAAGGTCTCCGTGATGAATCAACTCGCGACATTCGCGTCGTGATTGATCTCAAAAACGGCGTTCATCCTCAAAAAGTTCTCAACTATTTGTATAAGCACACCCAACTTGAACAGTCCTTCCACTTCAACTTAGTTGCACTTGTCGATGGTATTCCTCAGACACTTTCACTTAAGACGATTCTCAGTGAATTTGTTTCTCATCGTGAAGTCGTGGTACGAAGACGAACACAATATGACCTCAGACGGGCAGAAGAGCGTGAGCATATCTTGCTTGGTTTAAAGAAAGCGCTCGATCATATCGATCGCGTCATTGCGATCATTCGTGCATCTAAAGATGCATCAATTGCAAAAACAAACCTCATTAAAGAATTCAAATTTACTGACATTCAAGCAACCGCTATTTTGGAAATGCGATTGCAAAAACTCGCTGGTCTCGAAAGAAAATCTGTTGAAGAAGAACTCAAAGAGAAACAAGCGATGATCAAAGAATTCAAAGCGATTCTTGGTTCTCAAAAGATCATTCGTGGAATTATTTCTGATGAACTTACAGCAATTAAAGCAAAGTATAATGACGATCGTCGTTCAAAAATTGTTCGAGGTGGAGTCAAAACTATCTCTGAGGAAGATCTCATTCCTGAAAAAGAATCAGTCTTAGTCTACACTCAAGGTGGTTATGTTAAGCGTACTGATCCATCAGAATATCGTTCTCAAAAAAGAGGCGGAGTCGGTGTCATCGACCTTGAAACTAAAGAGGAAGACTTTGTTACGCTCCTTATTAATACGAATACGCACAGTGATCTCTTGTTTTTCACCAATTTAGGTAAGGCATACCAGATTCGCATGTTTGATATCCCAGAAGGACGCCGGGCAACAAAAGGGAAATCTATTATGAACTTCCTTCAGCTCCAGACAGATGAGAAAGTTATGTCTATCTTACCAGTGGAGAAAGACAAGAAAGGGAAAGATCAATTCTTAATGCTTTTGACTCAGAACGGAACAGCTAAAAAAATGTCATATGACCAGTTTAAAGATGTGCGTCGTAGTGGTTTGATTGCCATCAAACTTGATCCAAAGGATTCACTACAAGGTGCGCTTCTGACTGAGAAAGGAGATAGTGTTATGCTCGCAACTAAAAAGGGTCAAGCGATCCGATTCAAAGAAAGTGATATACGAGAAATGGGACGTACTGCCGGTGGGGTTCGTGCAATGAAACTTGGAAAAGGAGATGAGGTTATCGGTTTTGGTGTAGTTAAAAAAGAACTCGAAAAAACATCTTTCTTTTTAACCATGTCAGAAAACGGTCTTGGAAAGAAAACTGAAATAGCTGAATACAAGCTCCAAAAAAGAGGAGGTTCTGGTATTAAGACGACCAAGATTACTGCAAAGACAGGGGACTTGATCGCCGGGAAAGTCATTACTATTGAAGAAGAACTTATTGCTATGTCAAAAAAGAGTCAGGTTATAAGAACAACGCTCGACTCAGTACCTAACTTAGGCCGCCAGACTCAAGGTGTGACGATTATGAAGCTACGTAGTGGAGACGGCTTGGCCTCTCTTGCATTTCTATAACCTATGAAGAAACAATTTCAAGTTATTTTATTGGGAGCGTTTGGAGTATTTATTTTCCTTGGAATCCTCTTCTTTTCTGGTGCAATTAAAATAGGAGAAAAGAAACCAACCACACAGCAGCAACTCGTTAATAAATCAATTACACTCTGGGGTACGCTTCCTCGTGAAGTCGTTATTGATGCAGTGACTGATTTTTCTCAACTCAATCAAATGAATTTGACCTATGTCGAGAAGTCGCCTGAGTCTATCGATCGAGAAATCAGTGAAGCGATCGCTTCACAGCGTGGTCCGGATTTGGTCCTTGCTCCCTACGAAGTGCTTCTTAAGCATGAAGGAAAATTCGTCCACATTCCATACACGAGTGTTTCTGATAGGGCGTATCGTGATGTCTTCATTGATGAGTCTCGAATATTTTTACTGCCTGATGGGATTTTAGGTTTTCCGTTCCTCGTTGATCCACTTATTTTTTATTTTAATCGAGTGAGTTATAACAATGCCGGACTTCTTAATCCTCCGACAACCTGGCAACAAGTGACTGATTTCTCTGCTGTCCTCACAAGAAAATCAGGAACAGAGACAATTCTAGAATCAGGATTGTCACTCGGTACATTTAATAATATCCCTCATGCAAAAGACCTCCTTGCACTCTTTTTAATTCAAGCGGGTAATCCAATAGTTACTATTTCAACTGATCCAAATAACTCTGGCATCTTTAGTAATCTTCTCCAGGCAACACCTGGAACTAATGTTCCTATCGCTGAATATGTGATCCAATTTTTTACGCAGTTTTCAGATCCACTTAAAAAATCATACTCATGGAACAGGGCTATGCCTGACGCCCTCGACGCTTTTGCGAGTGAACAAGCTGCTCAGTATATTGGATATGCAAGTGAGATTCCGCAGATTGCACAGACTAATCCAAGCCTCAATTTTGACATCGCTATGATCCCTCAAGCTGAAGGCGTTAAAGCAAAGAGAACCTATGGAAAGCTCTACGGTATTGCGATTGTCAAAGCTTCGAAAGAGCAGTTTGCTGCATTCCAGACACTCAACCTCATGAAAGAAAAAGATTTTTCCGAGAAGCTCTTAAATGGAGTACTCGCCAAGTTTCCGATTGCTCCAGCTCGAAAAGACTTATTGACCACTCCACCACCTACTCAGTATGGCTCGATCGTTTTTAACTCAGCTATTATTGCTGCTGGCTGGTTTGATCCTAACTTTTCAGAGACTAAGGCTATCTTCGAAAATATGATTACTCAAGTTTTGAGAAATAGTCTTGATGTCCGTGACTCTATTGAAGAAGCTGATGCACGGCTTAATGACCTTTTAAATTAAAGATCACTACGATACAATATATTTATGAGAAAAAATATCTATAGGTTCGGTGCAATTCTTTCTATACTTTTTTTAGTTCTTGGATTCTTACCAAGCTTCCTCTTCGCCCAACAAGTAGGTATTGCAAAACCGCCCTCAGTCAATTGCCCCGTCTCGCTTTATGACCATGCGCGCGCTATTAAAAGCGGAAGTGCTTCTTTCGGTAATCAGGCAAACTTCACTACTTTCTTTGACCTCTATAAAAAGTTTGCGAGTACGTACAATTCTCTCTCGGGAGATTCATATTATGTTATCAAGTGGAATGTTCCAAATAACGTCGGATGGGTAGTTGAATATTATGAGCGTGTCTACAACCTTCCCGTATTTCCAAATAATGGGGGGAGTCCATCAGCGGTGTATCCAAAAGCAGGCGGTGCCATGCTTCCGCTGCCATTTTCTTTGACTAAAGAAGAGATGGATGCTCTTAATTTGATCCATAAACAAGTTCCGAGTGTTGCCGATAAGCTCATCTCTGATATCTGGCT
>CAZEPT010000018.1:0-6948 GCA_964514225.1 uncultured Candidatus Saccharibacteria bacterium | reverse complement strand
TATTCTGACACTCAAGAGCTGACACTTGGTCAAAATACCGGGCTGGTTAATTTTTCTCTACCAATGGGAACATCTCAATCCGCTCCGACCGTAAGTAATAATAAGGGCATGATGGAGAGTATCTGTGACGGACCGGATTGTACATTTAATGACCTCATTAAACTCTTTACAAATTTTTGGAAGTTTATTCTCATTATTATCGTTCCGATTGTCGCTATCATGACTGCGTGGATTGGTTTCAACTTTATGCAAAGCGGTGCTGAATATCGAGAGAAGGCAAAAGAAATGACTTGGAATATGGTGAAAGGTGTCGTTCTCATTTTGTTTGCTTGGTTTATCGTCAAAACAATTCTTGATTTTACTGTCGGTAAAGATAGTTGTTATAGTTTTCTTGGAAAAGGGAAGATTGATCCGAAGTGTGTAGAACCTAATAAATAATTAATTAAAAATAAGATATACTTATACATATGAAAAAATATACATTGATTTTTATTATAGCGATTGTGTTGAGTTTTGGTTTTTTGGGTACAGCTTTTGCTCAGAAAGCACCACCAACAGGATTTTATGGGACCAAAAATTTTACGGGGGGTGCAACATCACCTAATGAAACCCCTAAAACTGGCGCAACATCACCAAATGAGATACCTAAAAATGGCCCCACATCACCAGGGGAAGATCCAGAAAAACTCGATGATCCACTTGGTGAAGGGGTTTCACTTGAAGGGCTCTTACTCAGGCTCTTTGATATTATTCTCTATGTCGGAGTTCCTGTCGTAGCGTTCTTCCTTATCTGGAGTGGATTTATGTTCATCACTGCTCAAGGAAGTCCAGAGAAACTAGAAACTGCACGGAGTCGTCTGCTCTATACAGTTATTGGAGCAATACTTTTATTGGGTGCGTGGACTATTTCTCAAGCCATTAAAGGAACTTTGGAAGATATTAAAAGTGGTGGAACAGCACTTATTTCTAAAAATAAATTCTCTTAAATTTGTATGAAAAAGAGCTTGATTACTAGTTTTGTTTTTCTTACTATCGTATTTGTACCACTTGGCGTATTTGCTCAATCTCCGTTTGGACAAGAACCCCAGGGTCCAGCCCTTGCGGCTGAACCAGGCGAGGGAACACTCTCTGATACTCAAAGCCAGGAAGAGGATAACAATACCCCAACCCCTACAGGTGCTGGAGGTACTCAAAATAGCGTTACAGGTGCCGGGACTCAAGGAAACGGCCTTATGCCTGTTTCTCAAAATAATGGCGGAGTGCAACCTGCGGGCGTGGGGCAGACTGCTACTGGTGGATCAAACTTATGGCAGTACTTACTTTCTCTTATTGGTGCCGGTGGTGTTAATGGTCAAAATAACCAGTCACCTTTCAAAAATCAAGAGAACAAAGTTACTCCAAGTATTGAACAAACACCCGTTCTCTTTAATAGTCAGTATACTGCACCAACTCCGGTCAAGACGGGGACGACGAGTACTGCATTTTCTTGTAAGTTTAATACATCAAAAACAAGCTTAGGTGTCTTTCTGTCCATTGCAACCTGTTTTGTGTTTGCACTCATTCCGATAATGATTGCGCTTCTCCTTCTTTGGTTTATGTTTGGCTCAATCAAATATATCAACGATTCCGAACATGAGAATAGAGGACAGTACAAGACCTTTTTGGTCTGGGGAGTACTTATTCTCTTTGTAGCACTATCATTTGTCGGGATCCTTCGTGTTATGTCTAAAACCTTAGGAATTTAATCCCTAGAAAAAAGTATTTTCCTTGTGTGGAAAAGAAACTTTCTTTATTGTAAGGCTTATATGGTACAATAAGTCCATAGCTATCAGAAATATAGCAATTATTATTTAGTAACTATATATATCATATTATATGAAAAAAATTACACAGGGTGCAGTTGTTGGTGGAGCAGTATTGCTTCCAATGCTTGCTTTTGCTCAAAACACAGTCCAGCTCTTTAACTGGGTTGGAGCAATTCGAACACTTATCAATGCGCTCATTCCGATCGCACTTGCGCTTATCTTCTTGATGATCATCTGGAATGCGTACAAACTTGTTTCTGCAGACGGTGAAGAAAAAGCTGAATATAGAGACGATCTCGTTAAGATGATTGTTGTGTTCTTCGTTGTTATGTCTATCTACGGTATTGTTTACTTTATCGGAAAGACCCTCGGTATTGGACAAGGTGGAACAGCTGCTATTCCTTGCGTTACTGGACAATATAATCCAGCGACAAAATTGTGCGAATAATTATTTCTAATTAATTTATTCTATGATAAACAAACTTACAAAAAGTGCAGTCGTTGGTGGAAGTTTTCTTTTACCGATGCTCGCTTTCGCACAAAACCCAACTCAGCTCTATAACCTCATCGGTATTTTTAGGAATGTCGTCAACATGCTTATCCCAATTGCACTTGCTGTTATTTTCCTTTTGATTATTTGGAACGGATTCAAAATGATCAATACAGATGGTGAAGAAAAAGCGGAGTACAGACAAACTCTCATTAAGACAATCATTATTTTCTTTGTCATCGTATCTATCTGGGGGATTATTGGATTTATCGGAAGAACTATCGGTATTGGACCAACAACAGGGTATCCTCCGTGTCCAGCTGGTCAGTACAATCCTATCACTAAAGCTTGCGAATAAGACTGTAAATTATGATTCTCACTGCCTACGCTGCGACGTATAACATAAAGAGCTTGGCTACCAGTATACTTACTGTTGTTGTCAATCCATTTGTCGTATTTCTCGCAGCGCTTGCAGTACTCTTATTTCTCTGGGGACTGCTTCAATTCATGGCAAATGCCGGGAGTGAAGAAGGTCGCGAAGTAGGGAAGCGTCATATGATCAATGGACTCATCGGACTCTTCATTATGATCTCGGTATTCGGTATTATGCAGTTCATCACTAATACATTCGGATTTAAAAAGCCGGACCTGCAGAATTTAAACTCCAAAGGCTCCGACTATCAGTTCAAACAACCTTACGAAAAGAAATAGGAAAAAAACACCACAGCAATGTGGTGTTTTTTTGTATATAAAAAACCGCAAGCTTATGACTTGCGGTTTTATACTGTTCTACTTTACTTCGAATCTACAATAACTCCCCCTGGATGACTTCCACTGATGTCAATTTTTTTGACACTGTCAGTTTCGATTGCCTTTTGGGTATCAACTGACACACCATTTGCAGTTGCTCTTTTTCTCAAGGCATCATTCTGTGCTTCTTTTGTGGAGTTTTCAGTGTCTACGAGTAATTGCTTTTGGAACATTTCGATTACTTCTTTAGGTAAATTAATACCAGCAACCTTAATCTTTTCAACGATATACGCTTCAAAGGGTTCAGGGTTTCCGTTATTAGTAACCTGAAACGCTTTCAAGTGCCTGCTAATTTGCCCCAAGATGCATTTCTCGTGAGCATCTTTTTTCTCTTCCTCACTGGCAGTTGGCGAGTGGATTGCATCATGGTATTTCTGGTGATCACTTTCAACCAGTTTCCTGATAAGCTGGGGCGTTTTAATATCTTTCAGTTTGTATCCTGAGATGAAATCCATTAAAACGTCGCGGATTTGGGATGCTACAAATTTACGGGCAGCATCTTGTCCTTTTTCTCCGTTATACTCAAAGAGGTCAAACTGGTAGGTTTTATTATCATCCACTTTAAGATTGACATCAATTCCTGTAATCGGAGTAGATATTCCTTCTTTTGAAACAGTAGGAATTTCAGGAAAATTCAGTACATTTGAATTACTGTTGAATCCAAATTCTCCAGTTGCATGGCCGTGTTCATCTTCTTCATGGAGTCCAATAGTAAAACGTATGGGCCATGTCTGGTGCTGTCCTTCTTTGAACTCAATATAGTCTTTCTTTCCATCAGTTTTGATGACGGATACAGGCATTTTGTCGTATTTTTCATATAATACGAAGTTTTGATTTTTCGGAATAATCACATTGCACTCTTTGAATCCGTAATAAAGTGCAATACTTATGGCAATAAAAAGAGGCGCAAACAACCAGCTACCCACAACAAGACATAATATAGCAAATAACATATTTGCTATTGAAAATATCATTATTATTGAAAGCAGTGGTGAAATTGCAGAATAGACTTTTGTCGCTTCTGCGTTAAGTGACCAGATGATGATCCCAATGGCGGTAATAACTTGAACAGCTAAGATGATTAAAAAAAGTATTGTCATGATTTTAGTTTTTTCTGAATGTGATGAAAGAATTTTTTACTGGTTTAACGTGCCAGAGGCGTTTGTATTCAAGCGGTAAAGGCTCTCCGTCTTTGTAGAGTACGTCATCACACAGGATATCACCAGTATGACCCATTGTCGTGTTTGGCTCGTCGAAGTCAATGATACACTCTTGTGTGATGGGAATAGCAGCAGTTGCGCTGTGTCTGAGATAGTCCTTTGCACTAATCGTGGGAATTCCCGCTATAGGCAAACTTCTGGATATTGAGGATTTTTCTCCTGTCTGCCTACTTGATGTGGTTGACGAGGATGTAGCCCAGAAATAGAATGCGACTAAGATTCCTATTGCCATGACTGATCCCAAGGAATACAGAAGATACTTTAAAATTTGAACCATCCTGCCTCCTGTGGTTGGCGTTGGTGCTGTTGGTGCGGAAGGGGGTGTTGAATGTGATCCACTCATATATTAGGGGTTTTATATACCGGGTTGATTACCGGATGTTGTTAAAGATTTATTCATTCATATTATATCACCTTTATTTAAAAAAGTCAATCAAGACTATCTTGTATTTCCCTATACAAAACAAGGTTTTTCGGCTACTATGAGGCTATATGAAACAAGAAAAAGTCTATTTATATGGTAAAAATGCGCTGATTGAGGCTCTGACGAGTCGTCCTGATGTTGTCGGAAAGGTATTTTTGGGTAAGTCTGCTCGAGCTGATCAGACCCTTATGAAGCTCCTAGGTAAGCACAAAATCACTATTTCAGATCTCAAGGAGGATGAAGGGAAGAACAAGGTTGGAAGTGATGCCGTCCATCAAGGCGCCATTGCGACAATCTCTGTAGAGAAGCTCTATACGACTTTTGAAGAGATGCTTGAGACTGATGGACGTAAGCAAGGTAAGATGCCGTCTGTCGTTGTTTTGGGTGAACTAGAAGATCCTCACAATGTCGGTGCGATCATTCGATCATGCGCCGCTTTTGGCGTGCATGCAGTACTGATTCCTGAACATAATCAAGCACCAATCACCGGGACCGTTATTAAGACATCTGTTGGTATGGTCTTCCGTATTCCTATCGTGAAAATTGGGAATGTAAATCTGACACTTCGTAAATTAAAAGATGCTGGCTATTGGGTCTATGGGCTCGATATGGTGGGTCAAAAATTATCTGATACTGTTTTTGATACACCGAGCGTTTTTGTGGTGGGTAATGAAGGAGCAGGGCTTCGCGAAAAGACACTTGAGCTCTGTGATATCACACTCTCTATCCCGATGGATAAACGGTGTGAATCTTTAAATGCTGGAGTCTCAACTGCTGTGGTGTTGTACGAATGGGCGAAAGGGAAGTAGAAATTAATTATATCTCCACAGGTGGATTTATCGCTATTTTTGTGTATAATATCTATTATATGCCTTGTTAGCTCAGTTGGTAGAGCAACTCCCTCTTAAGGAGATGGTCGTAGGTTCGAATCCTACACAGGGCACATTAAAACCAGTACTGGTTTTAATGTGCCCTGTAGTGAGCCAACTACTTGGCTCACGTGTAGGATTCGAAAAGCTTTTCCTTTTCCTTATCCTGAGCTTGGCGAAGGATGGAAAAGGTGTACTGAAGCTGTAAGCTTCGAATCATGCATATGCCCAGGTGGCGAAATTGGTAGACGCACTAGTCTTAGGAACTAGTATCGCAAGATGTGAAGGTTCAAGTCCTTTCCTGGGCACAACAAATCTCCGTAAGGAGATTTTTGCGTTACCCCTGTTCTTTTTTATTTTTCTGTGGTATTGTATAAGCAAATAAAATTATTTAAAATGAAAAAAATATTAGACATTAAATGGAGAGGTGATGTTGTGCCTCATGAGATCATCTGTCTCAATAAGAATTATCAGGAAGATCTGGTTGAATTCAAACACTATATAGATACAGCTCGTAAGGATCCTGTGGTCTTTTCAACACAGAGAATGAACCATCATGGCGTCATTGTGACACCATATTGTGGATGCTATATTGTTAAGTTAGAGCAAAACGGCTTCTCTTTCAAATACGACCCAAGAGATGAAGATGAAGAACCAAAGTTTATGAGATTTGATAATGTGTTAGGTGAAATTCCTTGTTTCGGTAAAGACGCTGGGAGAAACTATTTCAAGATAACTGATGAGTTCTTTAGTTTTAAAAAACAATATCAGGAATTTTTTGAAAAGCAATTATTTACGCAAGGTCTGGGCATTGAACTGTATTATACATATTGTCCTGGTTCGCAATTTTATGAAAAGGAGTATAAAGTGCGAGGTAATATACATACCATTAATAAATCCAATATAGAATACCAGCATTGTCTGACATGGGGAGCTATCAGAACTTCTGTCTCCTATGTAGATATGGTGCCGCGTACAGAAATTGACCGGTTTATTGCTCCGGACAGAATACTCAGTAAGGTGATTCTCCATGATTCACCGTTTACTTTTAATCCGTATGATGAAGAGTAACTGAATATCTATGTTTATTGAATAAAAAGACTACCATTTGTGTAGTCTTTTTTTATATAAAATTAGTATGGCCTCGAAGCTTACAGCTTCAGTACACCTTTTCCATCTACTTTCAGTAAATAAGGAAAAGGTCTTCGAGTCCCGCCACAACAGCAAAGAAGTTTGCTCTTTCCGGGCACAACGCAAAAAATCCTCATTGAGGATTTTTTTCGTTGTGCCCGGGGTGGGACTCGAACCCCCACCGCATTTCTGCCTGAGG
>CAZEPT010000017.1:0-14506 GCA_964514225.1 uncultured Candidatus Saccharibacteria bacterium | reverse complement strand
GCAAAACCCACACCTCTACAAGAAAACAAATAGTGATGAGCAAGGTGGGGTGAAATTGAAAGAGGATTAAAAAAATGATAAAGTAAAAAATAATGAAAACAGAAAACATTGATTATTGGGAAAAAACTCTGAAAAACCCTCCAAAATCCTATATAAAACTATTTGAACAAGAAAAAGACTATTTAAGGAAAAGTATTAAGCAGGATGAGAAAGTTCTGGATATTGGTTGTGGTGAAGGAAGAAATATACTCTCTATAATTGATATAACTGATAATGTGGTCGGTATAGATATTGACCAGAAAGCTGTTGAGGATACCAAAGTCAATTTGAAAGATTATCCAAGAGTAGATATTTTGTTGGGAAGTGCGACATCATTACCTTTTGATGACGAGGACTTTGATACTGTGATTTTTTCAATGACACTTGTAAACCTTGATAATGAGAAAGAAAAAGCATTATTAGAAATGAAAAGAGTTGTTAAGAGAGATGGGAAAATAATTGTAAGTGTTTATTCTGACAAAGCTCTTGAAGAAAGATGGAATATGTATAAACAAGTTGAAGTTCCAATAAAAAGTGAAGTCAATGGAAAGTTTATTTTTGATATAGATGGTTTTGTTTCTGAACAATTCTCAATATCTGATATAGAAAAGATGATTGAGCCACTGGGTCTCAAAATAGATAACTATGAAGAAGTAGATAATCTTGCATATATTTTTACTTTGAAGAAGGTATAAAATGGTGATGAACAAGGTGGGGTGATGAAGTAATAAAACATAAAATACAACAAAAGAACTCCTTTTCTGGAGTTTTTTGTTTTATATAGGCATTGCAAACGATGGACAGCGATAGTAAAACTCACTCTTTCCTTCAAGTAAAACGGTTCTAACATCATCCAAGAGGCCCAGCACTACTGGATTTTCAATGCACGATTGTTCAAATTGTGCTTGTTTATCCTCGTTATTTAGAGGTTCTAACCGCTTCTTTAATTTCATAACATCTTTAGATATTCTGCGTAGGGGCAAAATGCTTTTCTCTATGTCAACACTCACTCGTTTATCTTTTATGACGAGGTTCGAACCAAGAGTCGAGAGTATTCCTCTTTTGACTTCGGGCGAACCAGTATTGAATTTCTCCCGTGCCTTCTCTATAAAGGTAAACATCTGGTCGCCAGTTTCAATCCACTGGTTGATTCTTTCGTCGTTATTCTTGAATTGCTGGCCAAGTTTCTCTTTTTCGGCAAGGACCTTCTCTTTACGCTCGGCAAATTCCTCGGCGGTGATTTCTCCACCCGCCCTCATATCGGTTAATCCTTCAATCTTTCTCACACAAGCGTTGTAAGCCTTCTGCTGGGCATTCACGACAGTTTTTACGACAGTAGCTTGCTCCTTATTCTTTTCCTTAAGCCACTTCATGGCAAAGGTGTGGAACTCGGGTGGAATTTCCAATGAGTCTATCTCGGTAATCACTTGCTTCTTTAATTCTGTTTCCTCAAGACATCCCTGGGAACATTCAGGTTTGAGGTGTTTGGTGCAATGATAATAAATATAGCGATGGGTATTTCCGTTTTGCTGTTTCTTTATCTTCAACTCGGCTGTGATAGCTCCGCCACACTCTCCGCATTTCATGACTCCAAGGAAATCAAAGACGTGACGCTTTGGTCGAGGTCTACCTTTCTTGCCGAGTAGGTACTGGACCCTATCAAATTCTTCTTCGGTGATAATGGTCTCGTGAGTCCCTCGATACCACACTCCGCTTTTCAATGGATACTCATAGGCTCCAAAGTAGAAAGGATTGCTCAGGATGCGGTAGATGGTACTTCTACCGAGCTTCGTGCCTTCGGGAGTTCTGTAACCCCATTCGTTTGTCGCAATATCTCGTATCTTGAGTGGTGCGTAGGAACCCATGAGCATGAGCTCAAACATTTTCTTGATAAGTGGTAGTCGTTCAGGGTCGGAGTTTATTTTTCGATTACCTCGTATGGCATATTTATCATTTAGGTAGCCAAAAGGTGCAGGACCAGGAAACATTCCGAGTCGAGCTTTCTTCTCAAGCCCACGCTTTACATCAATTCCTTTCTTATCATTCTCCATTTTCGCTTGGCTACAGGCGAGCGAGAGCATGAACTTATCTATCGGAGTATTTCTGAATGTTTGGGTTGGAGTGACAATTTCAATCAGACGCTCTCGGTCGAGGAGGTCAATAAGAAGTGCTGTATCAATGGCGTTTCGGGAGAGTCGATCTGCATGCCAGACGATGATGGAATTTATTTCACCTGTTTCTATGGTTTGAAGCATGCGAGCGTATTCAGGTCGATTGCCAGTCACCTTAGCAGATTTTGATTCGCTAAAGACATGCTTTTGATGAACTCGAGTGCCGAGATTCTTTGCGAGATTCCTTACCACGTCAAGTTGCGACTCGATGGAGAGAGCCTGGCGGTCTTCGGATTCGCTTGATTTACGGCTATATTCGCCATAAATTGGTTTTGAGGCGTTCTTTTGCATTTATTTTATTTTACCATTAGTTAATAATGAAGCCTATGACCTCTTGAGGAGTTTCTCGAGAGTTGCTCTTTCTTCTGGAGTAAGGCGATCTACCTGGCCATCTCCAGTAGTCATGGTTAATTTCTGCACAATTTTGACCGCATCAATCGGAGTCATGTGACCGTAGCCATACGAGCCAAAGGTTGTGCCGACATTCTCATGACCTAGGTTCATACTGATAGCTTTCTTTTCTTCTTCGGTCAGTCTAGCCTTGCTCAAATAGTTCACAATGAGGTGGCGGAATGAGTGAGGGTTGAAATA
This sequence comes from uncultured Candidatus Saccharibacteria bacterium, assembly GCA_964514225.1. Taxonomy (GTDB): domain Bacteria; phylum Patescibacteriota; class Minisyncoccia; order Phycocordibacterales; family UBA9973; genus CAZEPT01. Next base: position 11,705 of record CAZEPT010000017.1, on the reverse strand, counting down.
CTGCACCTCTGCCGCTTTACATCTTTTCTCAAATATTTTTCTAGCACCACTTGAGCTTGCCCAACCTTCATCACTCACCAATGTTTTATTGTGGTCGTACTCACCAGAGAAACCTTTGAGTGTTGAGGGAAATATCGGATTGTCGGGCTTAGCTCCTTTCTTCACAAGATGGTCATACCATTCAAGAAAGAATTGCTCGGGTTGAGGCCAGCCGATAGGAAAGAATGTGGTGAGTATTTTCTTTGAGTTCTTGGTAAGGACTCCGTCACCAGGATTCTGATCAAAGAGCTTATCCGTCCTATTGAAGTTTTTCATCTTCAGGGTTGCTATAGCCGATATTCGCATACCAGTTATAAGTGCTAAGCTCAATATAGCTCGGTCACGTTCATCTATCTCATTTTTTGGATGGATACTCGTAATAATTTTCTTTACCTCCTCGAACGTCGGCATCGGTCTCGTCGTACCCGATGTGGCAATTCTAGCTTCTTTGTTCGGCAAGCGAAGAAAGTCTGCATCAGTTTTGCTTATTTTCTTATACTCCTTCTGGTGCGATAACCACACAAAGAATTTTTTGATACGACGCAGATAGTTATATTGTGTCGCATATGAGAGTGAACCACTTTTGGTTTTGGTGGGACGTGATTTCTGCCAAGCCACGAACTCCATGGCTTTGCTTTTATCGAAGTTTATAAAGTCATCATTCTTGGAGAATTGCTGCCACTGGCCGATAGCCTCGGCGAAGGTGGAAACCGAGTCATCAGCAAATCCTTCACCTCCAGAAAGGTGTTCAAAGAAGCGTCGTTTGGCTTGCTCATTTCGGTACGGGACCGAAATATCCTCGATCAGTTTTTCAGGTATGTTTTTCTCATTAATTTTTGTCATTTTGGCGTTATATTAAGTTATCGAACAATGTGGACTTTTGAACGGGAGTTGAGGATATGTGATAGTCCTTTCGGTGGGGTTTAATTTTCCGTGTCATTTTGGTGCTACAGACACTACATTCACCCTTTTTCGTATCACCAGATGTCGTAATTGAACCCTGTTTTGCTCTCCTTGGGAGCTTGCACTTGAGGCAGTAGAACTCATGCCTTTTCATCGTCACTTTTTTCTTTGAGTTTTTCAGTTGAATGAATTTCTTGAGGTCACTGCCGTAAATGAGGATAGGTTTTTTCTGCCCTGGGACCGTGGGAAGACCCTCTGCTATCCACCGCAGGCAAGTCTTTTGATTGATCCCGAACACCTCTGTTAATTCCCGTATCGTATAGCTCTGATGTCCATGAATAATTTGAGGGTTGAATCTGGTCATTTCTGGCATGGTAGATTTTCACCCTCGCTCTCTTTACCTAAAGAGGTGCCTCGAACAATCTCATATAAATTTATGAGATTAGTTGCCCTGAACGACGCTTCCTCATCGCTGAGTTCGACCTTGAAGCGTTCTTTGTAGAGCTTCTTAAATTCTTCGATAGCTTCTTTCGGTAGCATGAGAGAAGCCCGCTTTTTGCATAATCCGTTCCGAACGCCAGTAGGGACAGATTATGCAAAAAATTGGTTTCTTTGCTCTGCGTGGTGGCGTTCCAACTATGAAAAAAGCTGGGCTGGACCCAGTGTAAAGTGTTAGAGGCGATTCACTCGCGGCTCACTGTGAGTCACACATTCAAAGTATTGAATAGTTCACTTTTAATACGAACTCGTCTGGACCGACCTTCATATTGGAAAAGATCTACTCCCAATATTTCTCTAGTTTTTTGATTTATAGCTCGCGTAGCATCTTTAAGAGCACGATCGCTATTTTCTCCGTGATAAAAGTCATGAATGACATCAATTTCCTGAGTCCATTCACCGATAGGTTTTGAGAATACAGCTTTACAGGTCACTATTTGATTTACTGCAGATAATGGAATCATGCATTTGCTTTTACCTAGGGTAATACCTCCACTTTTTTCATCAAACGTTGGTGTATCAGACTCATTCCATCTCTTTAAAGCGGAAGTAGATTTTCCATCAGACTGCAGAATTTGTGGAGAAATAACCTGTGGAGTTTTAAGCGATTCCAGGGTTGAAGCGAAAGATTCTTTTGCTTTAATAATTTCAGGTATGTTTCTTTGAATCATTTCTTTCGCTTCTTCTTGCAACTCTGAAGTTAGTTGAAGTGCTGGTCGTGCAGGTTTAGAAAATTTCTGAGCTTTCGTGTGCTCCATGAAGTCATAAAAATCATGAACTTTTTGTCGAAATTCCTTAAATTTTGCATAACTGGGGACGACAATCTTACCTTTAAGATATTCGGCGATAGGAGCGGTGGAAATAACCACAGGACTACCGAGATGCCATCGACAAAGTCTTTCATAAACTAGAGACATGAAAACCGAACTTGCTATCTTCTCGGGGATTCCTAGTTTTGATATATCCAACTGGATACTCTGATTCTTTTCCGTAAAAGGAATGAGGTCTTTATAGATTGCATCCACAACAGTCTTAAGTGGTAGCCACTTATCCATCTCGTGTAAATAATTTGTTTCGTCTTTTATGAGAAGAAGATTCTTCTTTTCATTTTCAAAACTATCCACGAGATATGGTTCTGGCATGCTCTCTTTTGGAACGAGTTTATCTCGATATTTTTTATATCGCTCGTCGAAATCTTCTGGTAATGTGAGTCTGATTAGTGCCATGTTACATTGCTTCATTAAGCATCTCTACTTTTTCAATTAAGCCTTCTTCTTTGAGCTTGTAGAGAATGGGTGTTAGTTCCTCAAACCCGACCTTGCTATCATGGACCAATTTTTGAATAGAAAAAGTGACTTCTCCAGCACCGTGGAGATTGCGGTATCCGCCACCACTACTTTTGCTAAAGCCATTTTTAGGATGGAGATCCCAGTGAGCTTTAATTGCGTCTAAAACACTAACGATTTTGCGTTCGGCGTTCGTCATACAGATAAATCTACTCTTTTTTGAGAAAAAAGAAATAGCAACTGCCATATTTGCCTGAATTTTGGGCACACAGCGCTGAAGACGGTTGAAGCCGTGGAAAGGGCTAATCTGGAGCATAAAAGCGTACACAGGGGCGAACAGGTGGGAAGAAGACCTAAGACAATTTGGATGTCCAATAGGACCAAGTGGTAGAGCCATATTTCAGCCTAGACATAGCTTGACTTTCGTGTTATGGTATGATATACTTAATCCAGTCAGAACATTGATTTACAACGGCTTTAAATAGGTGTGCCAAAAAAATACACCAACAGGAGATTTTATGACAACGATTAACTGGAGTAATTACGGGATAATACAGGGAGCCACACAAGAAGAGCTTATCGATTGTGATGGGCCAGTGTACATTCCCTACGGCATCAATAATGCCATGGATTACGACCAACTGCCCAATAGGCTTTTGGGTTCAGTGAAGTTCAATCCTGAGTATGTTGAGTTCAATCTCGACAACTACAGGATGAAGAAAGGAGTTACCGCTGTGCTGAATGATGCTGGGAAACCACTTCATACAGCCCACGTGCTTGACCACCTCCTTCGTCGTCCTCACCTCATCCCCAAGGAATGGAAAGAGCAGAGAGTGTTCTTCACGGGGACAGTCTATCGGTCAATGACAGGAAACATCTACGTTCGCTACTTAGATTTCAAAAGCCAGTGCGGCTGGAATCTGGGTAGTATAAAAAACGGAGATGTTCGTCCGATAGGAGAACATCCAATGGCGAGCTTCCATTGTTGATGATCAATCAGGTGCCGCATAAAAAACACCTTAACCCGAGCAATATTTTAACGGGATATTGCTCACTGTATCGGAATGTGTATTCCGACTGATGATTCCAAAAGGATGAAACAGGAAAATTTCAGTTCTTTAAAACCAAGGCTTTAAGTAGGTGTGCCATTGAACACCAGTAAAAGGAAAATTATGACAGCTATTCAGACTTTCCCCACCTGGAAGACTGTAAAAATCGGGACTGGTCACAAGGCCATAAAGGATTTTTGCAAAAGTGAAATCGGACTAACCGTACAAATTCTCAAGTCTCTTAAAGTAAGTACCATTGAGAAGGAAGTTAGGTTGGTTCGGGTCACTATCTCAGACCTCGGTCTTCCTGACCCGCGAGGCGCACACAACTCAGAAGTTGTGAAGGCAGCAAAGAGTTTTGGTTTGAGGACATGTCCTTTAGAAGTAGGACCTCAACTGATGCTCCAGTACACTGACCAACCAGTGGGTGAAACCATTATCGTTGGTATGTCCTCTGTATTAGTTACGGGGACGCGCTATAAACAGCGTTGTGTGCTTACGGTCACTGCAGCGGAGAAGGGACGTTACCTTTCTTGCCACAGCAGTATCGACGATACCTGGGGTCTCGATGTTTACTGGAGACCAAACTGGGAAGGTATCTTTATCCAGGATAAATAGTGGTTCATCCACTCGGTGAAGTACCCGTGACGTAAGTCTAAAACTTTCAAACACACACCCAGCTTCGGCTCAGGTGTGTTTTCCTTTACAAAAAATTACTACGTCTACACTATCACGAACAAATTCACACCTCTCATGTTAATTAAGGAGATTCTAACATCGTCTTAGACCTCCCGTTAAAAATGATGAGTTGAGACTGCAAGATCTTTATAAAAGCAATAAAATGTGTTAAATTTACTTTAACAAGTCTTATGGAACTTATTAGAAATTTCAGTATGCTAGATAAAGCAGACGCAGCGCTTGCTGGCGGTAAAGGAGCCTCCTTGGGTGAAATGACCAAAGCAGGAATCCCAGTCCCTCCAGGATTTGTTGTGTTGTCGGAATCTTTCGAGCAATTTCTTCGGCAAACTGATCTAATTCAAGAAATCGATGCAATTCTTCAAAATTTAAGTCACAAGGAGATTCATCTCGTAGAAACAGCATCAGAAAAAATCCGTGAGCTCATTCTTGTGAAAGAGATGCCAAAGATAATTGCTACGGAAATAAGTAAATCTTTCAAGGAGCTTGCAACAGAATTTGTGGCTGTCCGCTCATCAGCTACAGCAGAAGATGGCCAAGACCATTCATGGGCTGGTCAGCTTGAGTCTTATTTGAATGTAAAAGAAGATAATATACTCGGTAGAGTTAAGCATTGTTGGGCATCGCTCTTTACTCCACGTGCAATTTTTTATCGTTTTGAAAAAGGACTTCATGCAACAAAAATTTCAGTAGCGGTTGTGGTACAAAAAATGGTTAATTCTGAAATTTCTGGAATAGCATTCTCTGTTCATCCAGTAACCGAAGACAAAAATCAACTTATTATTGAAGCGGGGTTTGGTCTTGGGGAAGCAATAGTGTCAGGATCAATTACACCAGATAGTTATGTTGTAAAAAAGGAACCTCGAGAAATCATTGATATAAATATAGCAACCCAGACTGAAGGGCTCTATAAAAATGTTGCAGGAGGAAATACATGGAAGAATATTCGCGAGCCCAAAGCAAGTTCTCAAGTGCTAACCGAAGCTCAAATTCTTGAACTTTCAAGTATAATTCTAAATATCGAGAAACACTATGGATTTCCTTGCGACATAGAGTGGGCATTTGAAAGCGGAAAGTTTTATATCGTACAAAGCAGACCTATTACCACATTAAGTTAATTTTATGAATACACAAATTGAAGAATTATTGAAAAAATACAAGCTACCCACAGATTCACTTACTGACCCTCTGATGAGTCTTGATATGTCAAAACTTAGGGACGACATTGCCTCTTTTAAACAAGAGGGTCTTTCACAGGGTTTTATTCGTCGACGTGTCGTGCTTTTTATGGATGGCTACCGCTATGCGTTACGCGCGGCTGAAAAGAGATGGGGCATTGATTTTGGATTTTACGAGACTGGTAAGGAAACTGTAATGAAGATAAGGACTTTATCATGAAACTTATCGATGAATTAAAAGCGATAATAGAAATGGAGAAATACTTGGCTAATTCTATTTCTCAATCAGAATTGTCTAGAGAAGAAATTAAAAAACATGTAGAGAATTTCCTATCGTGGTGGATTCAATTTTTTGAATTTGCATTTTTATGGTTTTGTACCGAAAATATTCAACAAGACACAAATACTCAAATAGAGAAAATTTGGAAAGGTACGCCAGAATCACTCAGGGAATTTCTTGACGGAGTTTATAGGCCAATGCACTTACCAGTATCAAGTGTTGAGCAAAGAGATTTTCTTAAAATAAGCCAACTTACTGGAACTGAACTTGAAGAAGCTATTGAAACTCATCGACAAAAGTATAAGTACTTATCTATACGTGACATAGATGATGAGCCATTTGATAAAGAGTACTTTATGAGTAGAATCAAATATTTCCAAAAAGAAGGAGAATATGAGAAACAAAAAGATTTGCTGACTCATGCTGATGCGGAAATTGGTGAGGCAACAAATCTTCTTAACGCAGCGGACATTCCGCAAGAACTAAAAAACAGGGTTGAGTTTGTTCGTTGGTACATGTTTCTACGAACGGAATCAGTCGATAATATGACTCTTGTGTGTGCTGCGTTTAGACCCGTGTTCGATTCTTTGGCTAAACTATTTAATATACCCATAGATGCAGTACTCAATATGACGTTCAAAGAGATATTTAAAAGTCTCGAAGCGGGCAGTCTCATTCTTCCTAAAGAAATTGTGTTGGATCGATTACAAAATGGATATGCTTACTTTATTGGCTATCGCACCGAAGCATTACTTACTGGAGATGAACGACAGAAACTTGTTGATATATTACATCCCGCTACAAACCAAGAAGTCATCAAGGAAATTAGAGGACAAATTGCCTATAAGGGTAAGGTTCAAGCAAAGGCGCGAGTTATACTTGATCGAAGAAATGCATCGGAGCTTCAGGAAGGAGAAATCCTTGTAACCGCCATGACTACTCCTGATTTTGTTCCAGCGATGAAAATTTCTTCAGGGATAATTACCAATGAGGGTGGTGTGCTATGCCATGCCGCAATAATGTCTCGTGAACTTCGAAAACCTTGTGTTATTGGTACCAAAAATGTTACCGATATAATTAAGACGGGAGATCTGGTTGAGCTTGATGCAGATACAGGAATAATTAAAATCCTCAATTAAAGATAATTTAATCCTGAGTGGTAATTAATATAATAAGGCTTCACAAAGATATATTTGTTAAAATAATTATTTCTTCAAAGCAACAGACCATTCCACTCAAGATAGCAAAAACAAATGGACAGTTAATTATGCGATTATGATAGCTTAAAAATAAGATTAGCATAGGGTGCCTTATTTTTTATTAACGCAAAATTAATGGTATCATTACTCTCAAAAGATACTTTTTTATAAATGATTAATGCAACACAAAAACTTAATCCCAATATCTTTGGAGAAAACATAGAACAAGATGAAATTCGTAAAGGTTTCGGTAGAGGTCTTTTAAATGCTGCTGAGGCGAATAAAAATATTGTTGCTCTGTGTGCCGACTTAACAGAATCCACTCGAATGGAATCATTCAAACAAAAGTTCCCAGAACGATTTATAGAAATTGGGGTGGCGGAACAAAATCTTGCAAGCGTTGCATCGGGTATGGCGGCAATGGGGAAAATTCCTTTTATAACTTCATACGCCATGTTCAGTCCAGGAAGAAACTGGGAACAAATTCGTACAACTATCTGCTATAACGATCGTCCTGTAAAAATTGTGGGTTCTCATGCTGGTGTTTCCGTAGGACCCGATGGAGGAACGCACCAGGCTCTTGAGGATATAGCTATCATGAGGGTTATCCCTCGAATGGTTGTTATTTCACCATGTGATGCAATTGAGGCACAGAAGGCAACGTCGGCTATGGCGAGAACTTCCTCACCAACTTATATTCGATTGGCTCGTGAGAAAACTCCCATCATTACTACTGAAGATAGTCCATTTGACATAGGAAAAGCACAATTGCTTTTTGTTCCAGAAAAAGAGGTGAAAGCCGAAGTAGGAATCATCGCTACCGGTGCACTTGTGCATAAAGCATTAAAAGTTGCGCATGAGCTTGAAAAAGAAGGTAGGAAAATAAAAGTGATTAATCTTTCCACAATCAAACCTCTTGATGAAGATGCTGTCTGGAGACTTGCTCACGAAACGGGTGCGATAGTTACGGTTGAAGAACACCAAATCGCTGGAGGAATGGGATCAGCGGTCGCAGAGTGTCTCGCCCAACATTTCCCCGTACCTATAGAATTTATTGGAATTAAAGATAAATTTGGTCAATCGGGAACACCTGAGGAGCTACTTGAACACTATGGAATGGGTGAAAAAGATATAAAAGAAGCAGTGAAAAAAGTACTACTTCGAAAGAGGTCATGATACATTACGCACCCTTGACAAATAGTATAAATAGGTGTATGATTATAGCAGGGTTCATTAAGTTATCTAGCCTACTTCCCTCGGTTTGAGGAAGACAAAGTTGCCATTACTGGGTACGGCGGCAACCGAGCTAGCATTCTCCCACATCCGCAAGGATGCAAGAAAGAATGAGTATTCCTCAATTTATCGGCAATCACGTCGGTAAAAACAAAGGAATACTATGTCTATCGTGAAATGGTTCGTTCAAAAGATCAAAAAAACAGTTCCGGTCACAGACGAGAGTCAGTACGAAGAATGGGCAGAGAAAAATCGCCGCATCGATCGTATAAATGAAGAGGAGCATCTAGCATGTCAGAGTAAACAGGATAAGTTGGACGAAGCGTGGGCAAAAAGATATCCACGACGTATCGAGCCAATCTGCAATGACTGCGGCATGTACGTTTCAGGATGCTTCTGTCAGTGGCGCAAAAGTGATCAAGAATAGTGGTTCATCCACTCGGTGAAGTAACCGAAAACTTTCAAACGAGCGCATCAGCAATGGTGCGCTTTAACTTTTGCATAAATTATTTTAGGTTTTTTAACAAAGCTAATGTGTGGTAGATTTATTCTATGAATAAGATAATGGTTATTGGTTGCCCTGGCTCAGGAAAAAGCACTCTCGCAATGAGACTTGGAGAAAAGCTTACTATTCCAGTACACAATCTTGATGACTGGCAGGATTTGCCCTTCGAGGAGTTTATAAGAGTGCAAAACGAATTGACGAAGGAAGATAAATGGATTCTGGATGGAAATTTTACCAAGTCTATTGATAACCGAGCTACAAAAGCAGACACGGTCATATTTTTAGACTTATCGAGATGGGTTGTATGCTGGAGGGTTTTTAAAAGGTACGTGGTGGATTTCAAAAACATCACTGAGAACTTTTCTAATACGTTGGGAATATTTAAGTATGTTTGGAAATTTCCACGGATGGAAATACTTTCTATTCTTGAAAAGCATAAGGAGGGCAAACGAATACTCATCTTGCATAATCAAGCAGAAGTCAGAACTCTTTTAAGAGTTTCATCTTAGGACCCCTAAACAGTCACCATGAAAAACTTTCTCATCAACAAAGTAATACTCTCCGGACGAGATGCTCACAAAGCAATGGCTCACATGAGCCCACAGGAAAAACGAAAGATGGAAATCGCCTTCGATGTTGAGCATGCATATTACTCAAGTGTCCTGGAAGGTTGTAAGATAGACCGAACAGAATTTGAAAAACTGGCAGAAAGTGTATCGTAGTTTTTGTTACCTTAAATTATTCTGGTATACTATGGTCACTATGGCTTCGGCCCTCCCCGAAAGGGGTTAGAGTCTTCGCCCGACTCTGCCTCTGGCAGGGGTAAAAACAAATTTAGACAAAAAGAAAAGGGTAGTCCTTAGGTAGTTAGCCGTTTGGTACCCTTTTCGATACCAGTATTATATCAAAGTCTGTAAAGAACACGCAATCAATGAAGTATCACTTATTTATAGATGAATCAGGAGACCCAAGCTTAAGTTCAGTTAACACCGATTTTCCTGTTTTCGTATTGCTCGGATGTCTTTTTGAAGACTCTGCGTATCAAGAAATATGTGCAAAAATTATAGAGCTCAAGAAGGAATTTTTCGGAAGTGAACATGCTATCCTGCATAGCCGTGATATTCGTAAGTGCGAAGGTGTTTTTGTAAAACTATTTGATTTGAAAGTGAAAGAGGATTTTTATAAGAAATTGAATGCCATTCTTGAGGGCGGTAAATATATTGTAATTTCTGTCGGAATCAACAAGAAAGAATTTATAGAAAAATATGGCAAAATCGCCGATGATCCATACGAGCTATCACTCTCTTTTTTACTTGAGCGAGCAGTCATGGAGATTGATAAGGGAGATAGCACCATGCATATCACCCTCGAGAGTCGTGGCAAGGTGGAGGACGAGATAATCCAAAAACGTTACAATCGTCTTCTTGATAATGGAAGCAGCCATATTACTCCCGAGAGGTTTAAAAAGAGATTGGAGAAAATAGAGTTTAAGAAAAAGAAGGAAAACGACTGCGGATTACAGATAGCCGATCTCTGCGCGTACCCAGTAGCACGACACATTATAAACCCAAAAGAACCCTATCCCGCCTATGACATCGTAGAAAAAAAGTTCAGGAAAAACAGTGCTGGGTCATATGTGGGATATGGGTTGAAAATATTCCCTTAGGAAACAAGATAGAATGCAAAAAGTCCCTTGCGGGACCTCGTGCCGATCGGGGACACCCCAATCCATGTCTCTATACTAGTCCAAAGCAGGTCAAAAGTCAAGCGACCCGCATTTATTAAAATACCCTTACCACGTCTTCACAATCCTGAACCAATTGAGGTCTGATATACTGATTAATGAGGTTCTAACATCGTCTAAGACTCGCAGCAATGCTTCGCAAGGACAGGCAAGGCCTGTCCTTGCGAAGCATGTCGGGGTTTAAAGACGAGAACGCCGGAGCTATGTGAGCCGAGTACGGCGAACTGCGAGGCGGTGCCCAGCCCGAGTCTGTGCGACGGCACAGGCGAGAGGTGAGGGCGAGTCCAAGTCTTACAAAACTTTAGAACAATCTCAAAGCGTTACCTGGTCCTTCTGTATTCCTGTGTAGGTATCAAATTATGAATTGAACGATATAATAGTAATATGAACAAAGGCATAATTTACATTATGACAACAGCGGTTTCTGGTCTAATAAAAATAGGACAGACTGGAAGTTTGAACTTCCATGAGCGTATGCGCGGTCTTGAGGCCAATGGTTATTATAATGTAGTTGGCTTAAGGCGTGCATTCGCTATCGAACTCGATGATTATCAAGAAAAAGAAGGCCTACTCCATGAGATTTTTAGTCGACAACGTATAGGCGAGAGTGAGCTTTTTGCACTCGATGTGGAACTTGTAAAGCAACTTCTCCTTTCGTTTGAAGGTAAGGTTATTTTTCCGAAGGACAGAGATAAAGAAAGAGATTTTGATGAGCTTGCTGAGGTCCGCAAGCAAAGTGCTAGGTTTAGCTTTTACCGAAAGGGATTAAAAGATGGTGATGAAGTAGTCTTTGTGGATGATAAAGATGTTGTCGCTAGGGTTGTAGGAGAGCGCGAAGTAGAGTACGCCGATCAGGTTTGGAAATTGTCACCACTTGCTCGCTATTTGTATGAGCAGCGGGGTGAACTTAATGCGAGCGGAGCATATCAAGGCGCTTATTTCTTTTTATATGGAGGTAAGAGACTCAGAGATTTGCCTGATATCGTTGGGTAGGATAGATATACGAAATAAGTACTGTCTCAATAAAGTCCAAACCAACCCGTGTACGTGACTACTCATGAATCTAATAGAAGATAAAAATGTAAGAGAAAGAAT
>CAZEPT010000016.1:0-14920 GCA_964514225.1 uncultured Candidatus Saccharibacteria bacterium | reverse complement strand
AATTTTTTTATACACTTTTTTTTACCAGCTCTATTTTCTCCATAATACTCTCTCTGTCTTTTGCTTCGCCATATATCCGAATGATTGGTTCAGTGTTTGATGCGCGTAGTTGGATCCATGAACTATCAGAAAAGTCGATGCGGAGTCCATCTTGGGTATCTGCTACTCCATCAGGGAAGAGGGCGATGACTTTTTGGATTGCATTTGTTAAGTCGCCTGAGAAAGGCATTTTTTCTTTAATAAAAATATATTTTGGAAATGTAGCGACCAGTTCGCTCACTGTTTTATTATCAGTCGCGAGTGATTCTAAAATGAGCGCCATGCCAGCAAGTCCGTCGCGTGCGAGATTTATTTTAGGATAGATAACTCCACCTCCACCTTCACCGCCAATGACGGCATTATGTGTCTGTATGCCTTCTACTACATGTGCTTCACCGACTTTGGTCCGGTAATTTTTGTAGCCCATCACCTCGACGATATCTTTATTTGTATTTGTGGTTGAGAGGTTAGTGACGATATCCCCGGGTGTTTTTTTGAGTACTGCGGTGATCGCAAGAGTAAGTGTATATTCTTCAAAAATAACTGTTCCTTTTTCGTCACACACGACGAGTCGATCACCATCTGGATCAAGCGCAAAGCCGACATGAGCGCCGAGTGCTTTAGTCATAGAACCGAGCTGCGTCAGGTTTTCAGGCAATGGTTCAGGCATGTGAGCGAACTCGCCGTTGGGTACGCCATTTAAAACAACCAAACGACAACCGAGAGCCTCGAGAAGCATCGGTCCCAAAAATGATCCAACACTATTGATAGCGTCTAATATAACGGTGAATTTTTTCTCTCGGATGAGCGCGGCGTCGACATTCGCTACTATATGATTGATGTGCTCTTGGCCTAAGTCCCGAGCGATACTATATTCACCTTGAGGTATAATCGGTAGTGGTTTACCAATAAATGATTTGATTTCTTCGACTTCGTCTTGGTTAGTAAAAAGTGCACGTTCCGTGATGAACTTGATCCCATTATATTCCGGCGGGTTATGAGAAGCGGTTAGCATGAGCGCGCCATCGTATTTGTGTGTGTGAACTAAGAAAAGTACCGTCGGAGTAGGGAGCAGTCCGCCATCGATCACATCAAAGCCGGCTGCTGTCAGAACTCTGATGGCGATCTGTTTGATGATTGGGCCTGACTTTCTTGCATCATAGCCGATGAGTATTTTTTGTTTGATCCCTTCTTCTTGGTTTTTTCTTAAAAAGTGAGCAAAAGCCGTAATGTATTCTGTGGCGACTGCTTCATTGAAATTTTCTCCCCAGACTCCACGGAGTCCAGAGACGGTGAATTTTACCGGTTGATGAGTATCTTCCATACAGGTATTTTATAATAATTTCTGTATAATAGACAGAGTATGATGTACGCCGAAAATCCAAAAGCCCGATTTGACTATGAAATCCTTGATACCTATGAAGCGGGGATCAAGCTTTTAGGCTTTGAGGTTAAATCAGTTAAAAAAGGGCGATGTTCTATCGTCGGAACTCGCTGCATCGTCCGAGGGGGTGAGGCGTATATCGTTGGGATGAAGATCGACCCGTATCAAGTCGGCAATACTGCCTTAGGCTATGATCCGCTTCAAACTAGGAAGCTCCTTCTGCGGAAGAAACAAATTCTCGAGCTTGAAAAAAATGGGGACCTCAAAGGTAATACGATCATACCGCTCGTCGTCTATGGTGAGAAGAATCTGATTAAGGTGAAGATTGCGCTCTGTCGCGGGAAGAAAATTCACGACAAAAGAGAGAGTCTGAAAAAGCGTGATACAGATCGAACCCTTGCGAGAGAGTATAAAACACGGTAAGGTTTAAGTACTACTTGCGTCAGCAAGAGGGTAGTCTTTGAGAATAAAATATGGGGATGTATTTGTTTCGCCAGATTGGCAAACACTGCACGCGTGTCGAGGATGCATCTTACTCGTACTCTTTGATGCAAAATCCAAATGCAAACGCAAATGGTTCAGTAAAGTCACCTTACGCAAGTAAGAACTTTGCTTTCGCTCTTGCTTAGTATCTAAGCCGAGCGTCTGTCCACCTCTTTTAGGCTGAAAGGGAAGAGCTTGGGCACTATACACTTTCACTCGAACGTAGAATCTGATGAGGTCTATCGTCTAAATTAATTTCATCTCGGTCTGTGTGTATTTTGATTATTTTAGAATATACAGACTTAAATCAAAAAAATATTCTACACACGTAGAACTGCTGTGCGAGTCTTTCTAGACGCGGGTTCATAACCCGCCATCTCCACAATACAAAAAATCTCCTCCAGGAGATTTTTTGTATTGTGGAGATGAGCAAGCAAACTGCTTTGCTTGCGTGCGGGTTATGAGAAGCTTTTCCATATTTTTAGGACGAAGTCCGACAAAATAGGAAAAGGTGTACTGATCCTGTAAGGATCGAAACCCAGAAACTGCTTTGCTTGCGTGCGGGTTTTGCACTCCACGAGTATTTCTATTTTTCTAATTCTTTTCATTCGTAAGAAAAATATGTCAAAAGCTTTTCCATGTCCTGAGAGAATCGAAGAACGGGAAAAGGTGCAATGAAGCTGTAAGCTTCACAACCCGTCAATTTGTATTGTGAAGATCCTTCATCCATGGTACTTTGAACTAAACAGTAAAACTTAAAAAATGGAACAGAACAAAACAATCGACTTTCAGTATGAATTTAAAATCGCCCTTCATGGGTATGAATCAAAAGGGGTGCAAACTATGTTCTTACTTGAGATTCTAATTGATGGGTATTTGCCAGCTCAAACTGATCATATTTGCTACGAAGATTATCTCATTATGCAGAGAAATATCTTAGGTGTGTTGAGTGATAAGCTTGGGTCTGAAATTCGTATGGTCAATATCTGCCAAAGAATGATCAAGCGCACTAAATTTTATGGAGAAAAATTTAGTATATTTTGTCAAATTTATATGACTGAGAAAAAAAAGAGTGTTTATGAAATACATCTTAACTTCATTAAAGACAACAAACCTGTTTTTGAAGTCACAGAAACATTGCTTATAAAAAATTAAATTTTCTCGCTTCTTAGAAGACGTCCATAAATTGGGCGTTTTTTTTATTTTCTATAAATAAAAAATGGCCGAGTGCTCGACCATCAGTTTTTAGTCATTTTTTCTGTTTTCTCCTATAAAGTTGTAGATGCCACTGAAAACAATCTCGTTCCCCCGTGTGAATTCCATGACACCAAGAAATTGGATTAAAGGTCCGACATCTGTCGGAGTTGTCTTGATTTGACAGGTGCAAGTCAATTCGTCGCCGGTGTAGATTCTGTTTTCATGGGTCCCACCATTTCCACCCTTGAAGCTTTCCAAAAAATTTACAGGAAATTCTTTGTTGGTGTTGCCGAGTTTTTTAATGATATCTCTAAATAATCCTTCAATGAGGTTTCCTGGAATATAATACTTATTCCCAACTTTGAAGTCCTCATGGCTCGCGAGCCTGATCGACTTACTATAAGCTTTTAATTCTTCTAGGGTAATACCAGGTACATCTTGAGTGAATGTTTTTGCAGTGTATTCATCACTACGATCTATTGAACTGTGCATAAATAATAATTTTTCTTCTTTATATCACGGTTAATCTAAAAAGTCAAAGGTTTGTTTGAGTGCCTAAAATGATATAGTCGATACATGGAACAAAATACAACGAACATTAATTTTTATAAAGAAGATATCGGAGGTATTTGTCGCGCGCTAGCACCTAATGATTTTGATGAAAAAATGCTGCAAGCTGTTGAGGCTGAATTATTTTTAGGATTTGAATTTGTGAGAAAGTATCCGAAGATGGTTACCATATTTGGATCAGCTCGAGATGAAGCTACTGCACCATACTACGAATCCGTAAGAGAACTAGCGCGCCGACTTGTCGAAGAGTGTGGAATGACTATCGCAACAGGAGGTGGCCCTGGTATTATGGAAGCGGCAAATCACGGAGCATATGACGCAGATCCAAAAAAATCTATTGCGATGGCAATCAAGCTTCCGATGGAGCAACAAATAAATAAATACGCGACAGATTATCAAATATTTAAATATTTTTTTACTCGAAAGGTTATGATGTCGTATGTCTGCGATGCTTTTATTGCGTGTCCTGGTGGATATGGAACATTTGACGAACTTTTTGGTGTTTTGACACTTCAACAAACAAGTAAGGCAGATCGTACGCCTGTTATTCTTTTTGGTACAGATTTTTGGGCACCCGTTTTTGACTTTATTGTCGGTACAATGAAAGAAAAAGGATTTATTGATCCACGAGATAGTGCAATGTTTTTGATGACAGACTCAGTTGATGAAGTTATTGAACTTTTTAAGCGATTACGTGTTCGAGATGCTTCCAAGAAAGATTAAGATACTCTGTGTCTGATGATACGAGTTAAGTTCTCAATAAAAAAGGACGTTTCGACGTCCTTTTTTATTGAGAAAAACTATTTGATTTCAGGTGAAATCACTTACAAAATAACACTTATTTTTTCAACACTATTGACTTGCGTTTTTAGAATCTTTCTCGGGTATTTTTGCCGACCTTTTTGTTTACATTTGAAGTGTAAAGGAATAAAATGAGTCTATTCAGTGGTCGCTTGTAATAGTGGGGGAGAGGAGAGGATCGATGCCTTCTCTCTATTAAGAGACTGCGTAATTATTAAAATAATCGAGAGAGTACATAGGTCATGAGTATATTAGTCACAAAAAGAGATGGAGAAAAAGTTCCTTTTAATGCTGATCGCATTAATAAATCTATTGAACGCGCATGTATTGGTATAGATAACCCGATTGAAAAGGTTGCTCAGATTGCATCCGAGACAGAACTCACTCTCTACAGTGGCATTACAACCGAAGAACTAGATCAAGCGACTATAAATGCTGCTCTCCAAAACGCTCAAATTGATCTCGATTATGACAAGATTGCGACAAGACTTCTCCTTAAGACTATCTACAAAAAAGTAGTAGGGGATTTTGAAACCAAAAACGAACTCGAAACACTCCACAAAGACCACTTTGCCCCATACATCCACCTTTGTGTGGAACTCGGACTCTTTGATCCAAAGCTCGGCACACTATTTGATCTAGAAGATCTTTCAAAAGCACTCAAGCCTGAACGTGATGAACTGTATAAGTATTCTGGTCTCTCAACGATGAAAGATCGCTACTTGGCGAAAGACTCAAAACAAAACCCGCTCGAGACTCCACAGTACTTCTGGATGCGTGTTGCTATGGGTATGTCTCTCTTTGAAAAAAATCCAACAGAGATGGCAAAGAAATTCTATGACAAAATGTCTCGCCTTGAATATCTTTCAGCTGGTTCGACAAACATCGGAGCTGGAACAACTCGTGCATCACTCTCAAACTGCTATCTCATGCAAGTTGAAGATGATATGGATCACATTGGAAAGACAGTGAAAGATGTCCTGATGCTTTCGAAAGCGACAGGTGGTATCGGACTCGCCGTCACCAAACTCCGAGCCAACGGCTCAACACTCAAATCAAATAACACTATTTCGTCTGGCCCGATTCCATTTTTGCATATTATCGACTCAGCAGTGCGCGCTGTTCAGCGTGGAGGGAAGAAGAAAGGAGCACTTTGTTTCTATATGGAGAACTGGCACCTTGATTTCCAAGATTTTCTTGACCTTAAACAAAATGCTGGAGATGACTACCGTCGTGCTCGAACTGCAAATACCGCAGTCTATCTCTCTGATGAATTCATGAAGCGCGTTCAGGAAGACCGTGATTGGTATTTATTTGATCCAAAAGAGGTACCTGACTTGGTTGAACTCTATGGTGTTGAATTTTCAAAACGGTATAGTGAGTACTGTGATATGGCTGAAGCAGGTAAGATGAATTTGTGGCAAAAAATTCCTGCACAGCAACAGTATAAAAATATTCTCGTCTCACTTCAAACAACATCCCATCCATGGCTTACATGGAAAGATACAATCAATGTTCGTGCACTCAATAACAACACAGGAACAATTCACTGTTCAAACCTCTGTACTGAAGTAACCCTCCCTCAAGACAAAGACAATATTGCGGTCTGTAATTTGATTTCTATTAATATGGCTCGCCATATCGTAAACAAGCAAGTCGACTGGATGCGCCTCGAAGAATCAACTCGTTTGGCAATTCGCCAACTCGACAACTTGATTGATGTGAATCAACTTACTGTGGCTGAAGCTAAAAAAGCTGACAAGGAGAATCGCGCAGTTGGGCTTGGTCTTATGGGATTTGCTGATTCCATTGAACAACTTGGATTTTCATATGAAGATACAGAGGCTCATGATTTTGCTGATAAAGTATTTGAATTTATTTCATATATGGCGATTGATGAGAGTGCGAATTTAGCCCAAGAGAGAGGATCGTATGCTAACTTCGAAGGATCAGGTTGGTCAAAAGGGATGGTCCCACTCGACACGCTTCATACACTTGCTGAAACTCGTGGTGGGACATTCTCTACTCCACTTGGTTCAGTTGTAGGTGTTCCTGAGCTACACTGGGATGATTTACGCAAGAAGGTCAAGAAAGGAGTTCGAAATGCAACCGTCCTTGCTATTGCACCAAATGCAAACATCGGACTCGTTGCTGGAACATCTCCAGGTATCGATCCACGCTTTGCTCAAATGTTCTCTCGAAATAAAATATCTGGTAAGTATCTTGAAGTAAACCCAAATCTTGTCCATGATCTCCAAGCACTCGGTGTTTGGGAATCAAGCCGAGAAGAAATACTCGCGTCTCGTGGAGAGATTGAAGATATCGACACCATTCCACAACATATTAAAGATGTGTACAAAACATCATTCACGACATCTCCGTACGCCTTTATTGAAGTCGCAGCTCGTGCTCAAAAGTGGGTTGATCAAGCAATTTCTCGAAACATGTATCTCTCTATCCGTGATGTTCATGAAGTGATGAAAGTGTATGAAGCAGCTTGGGAGAAAGGACTCAAGACGACGTACTATCTCCACATGAAACCGACACACAACGCTGAACAATCAACGGTCCGTGTGAATAAAGCAGAAGCGCTTGGTCACAAAGGATTCTCTGGACTCTTTACTCCTAAATCAGCTCCTGTGGGTGATTCTGAGACAACAAGTATTCCATCATCTTTTGAAGTAAATCCACAAATAGCTCAAACTGAAAAGCCAAAAATTACCGTTCATGGTCCAGTAGACCCTAACGATGCACTCTTGTGCGAAGGATGCCAATAATCACACCGTTTCTCATTTATCATTTTTAATTTTTAAATCCATTATGTTATTAGGAAAAGCAACACCAGAAGATACAAGTCTCCACCCAATGCACTATAAATGGGCATATGAACTCTATAACCAAGCAGTTAGAAATACATGGTTTCCTCATGAAATCCCGCTCGGGGAAGATCTCAAAGACTGGAAAGATATGACTGATGATGAGCGTCATGCTATCAGATTTTTGATGTCATTCTTTAATCCAGCAGAACTTATTGTTAACCGAAGTCTTGCTCTTGGTATCTATCCGTATATTAAATCTCCTGAATGCCACTTGTAT
Organism: uncultured Candidatus Saccharibacteria bacterium; assembly: GCA_964514225.1. GTDB lineage: Bacteria > Patescibacteriota > Minisyncoccia > Phycocordibacterales > UBA9973 > CAZEPT01. Next base: position 7,350 of record CAZEPT010000016.1, on the reverse strand, counting down.
CTTGCAAAGCAAATGTGGGAAGAAGCAAACCACTGTGTTGCATTTGAATACGTCCTTGAAACATTTCCAATGGATCGAGATACGATCTATCAGATCCACACGATTACTGACTCGATGGTCAAGAAAGAAGCGTTCATTACTAAGTACCTCAAACGAATGACCGAAGTGACGCTTGATATTGAGACAGCGGAAGGAAAGAAAGATTTCATCAGAAACCTCGTTGCAACAAACATCGTGATGGAAGGAATCTGGTTTTACTCTGGATTCATGGTGGTGCTCTCATTTAGACAGCGCAACAAGCTCAGAAATTTTGGCTCAATGGTCAACTGGGTCATCCGTGATGAATCACTCCACCTCAAGTTCGGCATGAGCCTCATCATGAATATTTTGGAAGAAAATCACGAACTCCTCACTCCTGAATTCGCAGAAGAGATTCGAAATATTGTTATTGAAGGAGTAGAGCTTGAAGTTGCCTATAACAAAGATCTTTTCCCAAATGGTATTTTAGGACTTAATGCTGATTACGTGAATCAATATGTGAAGTATGTCGCTGATAGACGTTTGGAAGAACTTGGTATGCCGAAGTATTATAATGCGACTAACCCAGCGAAGTGGATGTCTACCTCAACAGATGTCTATGAACTTGTAAACTTCTTTGAAGCACAAAATACAGCATACGAAGTTGATGCATCCGGGCATTCACAAGAAAAGAAAGAAGGAGAGTAATAATTTCTAATAACTAATTATTACTGAAAAAGCAGGTCGGCATTGCCGACCTGCTTTTGTGAATTTTCTACTACCTATTTACCCCACACTAGCATCCTAATTATGGTTAGAGTTGTGTTTTAAGAAACTCTGGGGATATTGGTGTGGGGGTTTACTATTTACTTTGCTATGATTAAGTCATGAATTACCTCTATAAAAAAATAAATCAAAAGGGATTTACTTTAATTGAACTTTTAATTGTAATCTCTATCATTTCATTTCTCGCTTCGACCTTTTTTCCAACCATGAATGAAGCTCGAGCAAAAGGGGAAGATGTTCGTCGTATTGCATCTCTTAAAAATATTCAAACAGATATTGCTAATCAAACTAATATTGGACAGCTCTCATATGCAACTATCTTTTCTACTGGTGAGGTAGCTCAAAAAGTTCAAACATTACTGTCTCAGACGCGTGTTTCCGCTACCAGTGTTGGTTTGAAGTCAGATACTGATACATATGCGATTGTTTTTCCGCTTCAAAAAGGAGGGTATTGGTGTGTTGATTCTGATGGTAATTCTCAGTATGTTACTGCTCCTATCGTAGCAATGGCTGGTCCTTATTCTTGTGCACTTGCAGTAAGTCCAACAGAAGGACCAGGATCTATTGACGATACTTTTACTGAAGCTAGTGTTAATGGGCCGATTTATCATGGGCTTATGCAACCAGACGGCAAGATTATCTTGGAAGGAAACTTCACTCTTTATAATGGTGTACCAACAGCTGGATTTGTTCGACTTAATAGTGATGGAACTGTCGATACTGCATTTACTGCAAATGCTTTAATTGCGCTCGGTATCCCAAACTTACTTGAAGCAATTCATATAACAGGTAGTGGTCAGATACTAATCGGGGGTGTAACTGAGGGTTCAGAGCAGAGTCAATTACGAAGACTCAATAGTGATGGAACGCTAGATACGACATTTTCTGCGAAGACTCAGATAGGTGGAATTGGAGATCCAGAATCAGAGTCACCGAACAGTGCTCCAATTTATGACATTACAGAACTCAACGATGGAACGATTATTACTGCTCGAGGTGCTCGTGGAATGACAGCTTTTAACCCATCTACTGGAGCGGGTAGTGACTTTCCGAGTTTTGGGTCAGGATCTTTTGTAAAGCAAGTTGCTGTAATTCCTGCGACTAATGAAATAGTTGTTGGTGGAAGATTCTCTGCTTACGGGGGAAATATTGCGCGTAATATCGTTTGGGTTGCGGCAGATGCGACTTATATAAGTAATGGTACACCAAGTTTTGATGTAGGTTCTATCGAAGAAATTTTTGTTGATACTGTCTATGGTCGGATTTATGTACTCGGTGGGTTTGCAACCTATAATGGTCATAGTGCCCGAGGAGTGGTTGCAATGGAGTATAACGGTACATATATTAATTCATTTGACACAACGGTTGGGTTTAGTAATTCAGCAAGTCCAGAAATGATAGGTATTTCCACTGGTACTGGGTACCCTGTTGTGGTTGGTAGTATTGTTTCTTACGATAATGTTGTACTCGGTGGTATTGTTCGAATAACAGGTAGTGGTGATTTTGATACGCCGTCTATTTTTGAACACCCGCTTGATTTAACAATTCCTGGTTTTCAAGGTGGTGTACCGTATGTTGTATTAATCCAATCTGATGGAAAAATCGTAGTTGCTGGTACGTTCTCGACGTACAAAGGTGCAGTAGTTGGAAAAGTTGTTCGAATAAATCCTTAATATAAATTATTTTTTATACAAAAGATCTGCCTATCGGCAGGTCTTTTGTGGTATAGTAGGGAAATGATAGAAGAATATCTGACACCGAAACAAAAAGACTATGAGCTCATTGATGCTGGGGACGGTATGAAGCTTGAGCGGTTTGGTGACTGTATCCTTGCTCGTCCTGACCCAGAAGCCCTGTTTCCTAGAACACTTAAAGAGTCAGAATGGTCAAAAGCTGATGCACGGTTTATCAGAAAGGGGGCTCATACAGAGTGGCTGGTCTCAAAAAAGATTCCTGCTTCATGGATCATCTCTTACGGAAAATTAAAGCTTGAAATTAAGCCGACAAGTTTCAAGCATGTCGGACTTTTTCCCGAACAGCTTTCTAACTGGGTCTGGCTTGAAAAGAAGATCAAGAACTCACCAAACAAAAACCCCAAACTACTCAATCTCTTTGGTTATACTGGTGGTGCATCTTTAGTCTGTGCACAAGCTGGCGGAGAAGTAACGCATGTTGATGGTTCAAAGTCAGTCTATGGTTGGGCGCGAAAAAATCAAGACCTCTCAGGACTCATGGATAAAAAAATAAAATGGCTTATTGATGACAGTATTTCTTTTTTAAAAAAAGAAATTAAGCGCGGTGTCCGCTATGATGGGATTATTATGGATCCACCTTCTTTTGGCCATGGCCCAAATGGTGAGCTCTGGAAAATAGAAGAACAGTTGGTTGAACTCTTCACATTGTGTTTCAAGGCTCTTTCAACGGATCCAATATTCTTTTTAGTAAATGGCTACAGCGCTGGTTATTCTGTCCAGACATACAAAAATAATCTCGTACCACTCCTTGAAAAACACGGTGGTAAAATCGAGACAGGGGAACTCCTGTTGGAAATAAAAAGTGATAGTTCAAAAAAACTTCCAGCCGGAATCGTGGTCAGATGGAGTAAATAGAATAAAAATAAAAGTCCTGTCGGGGCTTATATTTTTATTCTATAATTTTAATCACCACGATCTCCGGCTTATTGCCTAAACGGAAAGGGGACTGAGCTGTTCCGATACCACACGTCGTTAATGTCGCTTGATCACCTAATTGCCTGACGCCGTACATTTTATCGCCATACATCTTTTTAACGATTGCAGAAAATGGCCAGAACTGTCCGCAGTGAGTATGGCCTGAAACAACAAGCGATACACCAGCTTCGGTAAGAGCATCGTTATTTTTTGGATCATGAAGCATTGCAATACTTGGCTTTGATGTATCATAGCCAGTTTTCAAAAGTTTTTGTTTAGTTTCTTCTAGTGATTCAATCGCATAGTTTATTCCGATAATTTGAGTTCCGTTAATTTCTGTTTTCTCATCGATAAGTTCTTTGCTGAAGTGTTTCATAATATTCAGGAATTTTTGTGGTTCAACGTTATACCATTCATGATTACCTGGAGTATAGTACACACCGTATGTTGATTGAATATTTTTGAAGGGCTCATTAAACTTCTCATAGGGGATAATTGGTCCATCGATCATATCTCCGGCCATTAAAACTAAATCAGGATTCTGTTTATTCACAAGCCCAACTACTTTTTCAGCGAACGCTCTCTGTCGAATGAGTCCTAAATGCGTATCTGAAAAGAGGACAATTTTTTTATCTTTCCATAAGGGTGCAAGGGTAGGACTCTGTACTGTCATGATCGTCACGACTGGGTGTGATGCATTGTACACCGAATAACTCACAATTGATGTGATTGCAAGAAGAGTTATCGTACCGATCGTCAAAAGTACACTCGGGTTTTGACCTTTAACGAAAAAATAGAGTACTCCAAGTATGATGGCGCTCAGTGTGAAGTATAAAATTGCGCCGATCCAGATACTTCCAATAGTATTAAGCCACGCATTCCACGTAAAATATTTTTGGGTACTTAAGGCATAGCTTGTGATAAAAATAATCGGCAGACTAATAAAAAGAGATAATACAATCGTGTGAATAGTTTGGTTTTTAAATACCCCATAGAGCTTAAAGATACTAAAAGAGAAGAAAGATCCGAGTCCGATGAGCCCCATAAAAAAACCAATAAAAATAATCATTCGCATATATTCAAGTATACACCCCCAGACCTATATTTCCATTACAGAGAATCTGTGTTTTAAAGAGACTATGGAAACGTAGGTCTGGGGGTGTACCTCGTTTTTCTATTTTCGTTATTTCTCACAATGCTGGTGCGTGTCGGTATTTATGTTAGAATGAAACCATATGCGAACACTATTTATCCTCATCATTATTTGTGCGATTGTGTATTTTGGCTTTACTATTGTGAAAAAAGATCGAGTCCTTGGTCCGAGAATCACTGATATTGCTGATCGAGCTCAGGAAAAATTAGGATTAAAAGAGCCTATGGGTTCACGATCGCACTGCGCAATTAATTTCATATCTCCAACTGAAGGTGATGTAATAACAGGATCACCCATTACGATAGAAGTTGTTGTTGATAACAGTAAAGAAGATTGTTCGTGGACTGTTTTTGAAGGCCAAGCTGGTCTTGTTGAACTCTATGGAGAAAAAGGGAATCTCCTATATAAAACACCACTTATTGCCGACGGGGAATGGATGACGAGCCTTCCTGTAACATACAGCGCAGAGCTCTTCTATTCAACCTATGTTGGGCCAATGAAACTCGTTATCACTGAAGATAATCCGAGTGGTGAAGGGACTCCTGAAAAAGTTTTTATTATGATTGAAGCTCAGTAAGTATTCAGGATTTTCATATGAAAAAAGTAATACTTCCTTTTCACGTTGTTTTGTTGGGGCAAGTTGCTTCAGGTAAAGATACTCAAGCAGCTCTTCTGAAAGGTATGTATGCATTCAAACCAATCGAGTCCGGAAAATATTGGAGAAAGATGCAGAAAGCTAAAACCCCTGAAGGGGAGCTCTTGCGTAAAACAACCTCGAAAGGGTTACCGGCACCGGTGTCTTTGATGAAGAAATTTTTAGAAGAAAATCTTACTTCTATCCCAAAAAATAAAACGCTTCTCTTCGTTGGTAATCCAAGGCTCAAGCCTGAAGCTCAACTACTTCACAAACTCATGGTAGGGAAGAAAGAGCGGTATGTTGTTTTTTATATCAATCTCTCTGATCGTGAAGTGCTCAAGCGATCACACTTGCGTGACCGAAGTCTTGAAGATCGCCTCTATGTAGAGAAACGGATCGCTTGGCACAAAGACCAAGTCGGTAAGACTGTTCTCTATTTCAAAAAAACTGGACCCTATGCTGAGATTAACGGTAATCAGTCCGTAGAAAAAGTCCATCTTGATATTCAAAAAAAAATCTATCATTTTCTCTTATCTCACTGATAATTATGGTATCATGGAAGTATGACAGGGCATGTTGTTAAAACTCTTATAGGACTCGCGTGCCTCGCTTTTATTGGTGTAGGGAGTATTTGGTTGACTGAGTGCTATCAGTCCGAAAAGTCCTGTGCCGTCAACGAGGAAGGTAAAACTATGGTTGGCTCGATCGTCAGCTCTATTCTCGAAAAAGTTCAATAATCTCTCACAAAAGCGTCAGCTCTTGGCTTTTTACTGTTTTACCCCCCTAATTTTTTTTCAAAAGTTGGTGTGGGGTTTATTTTTTCTTTACCTTGTGGTAGTATGGATTTATAAGCCGAAGACAGTTGGTAAGTGGTATATATCCCTTATAAATCCAGCCGAGGTAGAAATATCTATACGACTCGTATATTAATTTCGGCTTTAAAAGGTCGGTTTTTTTATTTTTATTTACAAAAATATGGCAATAACAAAAGAAAAGAAAGTATCGCTCGTACACGATGCGACACAAAAACTTCAAGATGCAGCTTCTGTTGTCTTTGTCGGATTCAAGAAGCTTCCGGTGAAAGAAACAATCCAACTCAGACGTTCACTTAAAAGTGAAGGAGTCGGATTTACTGTCTTGAAGAAAACACTTCTCAAGCGAGTGCTCCAGTCAAAAAATATTGATGGTGAGTATCCTGAGCTTTCAGGTGAAGTAGCGATCGCGTACAGTAGTGATTTACTCTCTCCTGCACGACTCGTGCATGAGTTTGGAAAAACTCACAAAGACCAAGTTGCTATTTTAGGAGGTGTCTTTGAAGGCAAATACATGGATCAAAACAATATGATCAGTATTGCGACAATTCCAGGACGAGAAGTATTGCTTTCACAAATTGCATACTTACTCAAATCTCCAATGCAGCGTTTAGCAATTGGTGTTTCTGAAGTAGCAAAGATTAAAGCGTAAGCTTTTATCAAAAAACAATTAATCAGTTAATAATTAAAATATTTATGTCAAAATTTGATTCATTCCTTAATGATTTAGATGGTGCATCAGTACTTGAACTCAATGACCTTGTAAAAGCGATTGAAGAAAAGTTCGGTGTATCAGCAGCTGCAGTCTCTGCGGCTCCAGCAGCAGGCGCAGGTGCAGCAGCTGAAGAAAAAGATAGTTTCACTGTTGTTCTTACAGCAGCAGGGGAACAAAAGATCGGCGTTATGAAAGTAGTTAAAGAAGCTCTCGGACTCGGCCTTAAAGAAGCGAAAGACCTCGTTGATGGAATTCCTTCAACACTCAAAGATGGTGCAAAGAAAGAAGAAGCAGAAGCGTTGAAGAAAGCTATCGAAGATGCAGGAGGAAAAGTAGAATTAAAATAGCATCGCTATTAATTCACTTTTCCGGGAGTACTCGAAACACTCCACTCGAGCGTTTCAGGGTGCAGGAGGAAAAGTAGGGTTAAAGTAATTACTAGTACCAATTACTACTTTCTAATGTGATACAACAAAAAGCGGGATGGCCAAGGCCATACCGCTTTTTGTCATGTTTTTTATATTTTTCATCCAGTCGAAAAAAAACAACCAGTGGGCGGT
>CAZEPT010000015.1:0-15084 GCA_964514225.1 uncultured Candidatus Saccharibacteria bacterium | reverse complement strand
GGACTAGACGGTCGCGTTCTTCCCAAGAAGGATTTTTTGGGTCGTGTTTTAATTCATGGAAATATAAATAGGTAAAAACGTCAGCCATGCCGAGCGGTCCTGCGGTGTGTCCGCTTTTTGCTTCAACGAGCATTTCAATAATGCTTGTTCTAATATCGTTAGCGTGTATCTCAAGCTGTTTTATTTTTGAGTCGTCTAAATTCATAATTTTATTCTACCATATCTTAACTGACAATATTCTCAAATTCACTAATCGTCCCTTGTGTATCAAAAGACCTAAAAAGTGCCGAACCGACAACGTAACGAGCCAGATTGTATTGGGCGAGTTCTTTAAGTACGCGTTCATTTACTCCACCATCTACTGTCACAGCAACTCCAGGATAGACTGATTGAATCTGTTTAATCTGCTCTATCGCTTTTTGTGAAAATGGTTCACCTTGTTTTCCAATGGCATCAATACCCATACACTGAATGTATGAAATATGAGGAATAAAAGGACGAAGTACTTCTACGTCAGTTTGTGTTTCTATGGCAAGTCCTATTTTAATAGTTTCTTTATAAAATGGTTCGAGAGTCTCGAGGAATACAAGAAACGCATCATGACTCTCAGCTTCCACATGAAAGACCATATGTGTTGGGCCGAGTTTGATCCAGTCAGTGAAGAATTTTTTATGAGCATCTTTGACCATCAGGTCGAGCTCGTAATTAACTTCATTCCAATATGGAAGGCCGTCGTCTTCATTTAAGATGTCATTATAAAATCTCATGTCTGACCCACTGTAGGGCCAAGTTTTATTTTGAACAAACAGACCGTCACAGATATCGAGTTGTACGAGCGGAACATATTCTATAACTTGCCCAACATGTGTACGGATATCTAAAATAGTCGCTGCAAGTACCCCGGGAACAATTTTGTGTATCATAGATTTTGGAAATTTAATGTATCAATTTTATTGACTCTCCTGATGTGTCTTTCTTCGCCCGAAAATTCTGTCTCTAAAAATATTTTAACCGCTTCCTTAGCTTGTTCATCTGTAAGGAATCGAGCACCAAGAGATAGTATGTTCGCATTATTGTGCCTTCGAGCAAGCTTCACAATATCTAGATCTCCTCCATAGTAGACGCATGCTCTGATCCCTGCATGCTTATTTGCGACAATCGCTTCACCTGTACCAGAACCACCCAAAACAATTGCCATACTTTCATCAATATCATGAGAAACACTTTCTGAAGCAAGGTTAACATAATCGGGGTAATCATCATCTGCGTTATATTCATGTGCTCCTACGTCATTAATCGTATACCCGAGTTCTTTCACATACGATGAGAGTTTATTTTTAAGCTCAAATCCAGCGTGATCAGTCGCAAAATAGATAGTTTTCATGAACTTAGTATAGAGAATATTAGGCTGAAAGTCTATTTGCAGAGTTTAGACTTAGTATAGCCTTCATCTTCAGCTGCAGATTCATTTTCAAAGTAGACACGGTTTTCGATCTTTACCCGATTTCCACTCTTGCACCCAGGCGTATAGTACGTGCTCCCACTTTTGGACCCAAAAAGCTGGTTAGACTCCTCCGGTGATGAAACTGTTTCTACTGCATTCAAGCGCTCGCTCATATCCGGACCATTTGCTGGAATAACAGCGTTCTGAGCTCCTCCTAAAATATAGGCAGAGAGTGGACTTTGGCTTTGCAGAGTAGTATTTTGGGTTACTAATTCCCCATTTGGTAGATATATTTGAATGCTTTTTGCGTTCTTTAGAGATTCAGGCTGCTCTGAAATTTTACCCAGTAAAAAAGAGATAATCATCAATAAAAGTACGAAAAATACATGAATACAGGCTTGCACTTCTCGTTTATCCAAGAGACTATTGATTTTCTCCTGTATTTTTGATATAGTGTCCATAGATTTATTATATCATTTAATTAATAGAAATTAGGTATGGCACATAGGAAAGCGGCCGGAACGGCCCGAAACCTGCGAGATTCGAACCCAAAATATTTAGGAACGAAACTCTATGCAGGAGAAAAAGCACAAGCAGGATCAATTATTGTTCGACAAAGAGGTTCTAAAATTATGGCAGGAGAAAATGTAGGTGTTGGAAAAGACTACACATTATTTGCTCTCAAACCTGGAACTGTTAAGTTTACAGATAAGCGTAAAACAAACTTTGACGGAACAACAACAAAACGTAAACAAGCTCACGTAGTCGCATAACAAAAACCACCCATATGGGTGGTTTTTGTTATTGTCCTTTTATAATCAAGGTAAGAAGTGATTCCTTTTTCAAAAGCTTCCTATCTCCAACATGAACGAAGAATTCACCAGTTTTTCTGATAGGTTCTTCTATGTGAATATACTGCTCTGGAATCCTGACATGGAAATGTTCTACGATGAGTTCACCTATATGGTGGGCAGTTACTTTTTCAAAGAGAGTCCCAGAGGTGTTTACTTTTTTAACGATAGTAAGTACCTGCGCATCAAGCTTGGTGATGTCTCGAACCAAGAGATCCTTCTGAATTTCTTTTTCACCTATCTTATAATTTTTATCATTCTCTATTTTTTTGATCTTCTCCTTGGTGGCGAGTTCAGCCAGGCCCTTAGGCAGAAGAAAATTTTGAACATAGCCGTCCGGAAAATTCTTTATCTCGCCTCGTCGGCCGATATTTTTTACATCCTGTTTCAGTATTACTTGCATGATTTATTTTTTACCTGTTCTAATAAATTCTAGGGCTCGCAAAATAGTCGGGTCTTTTACTGGATCTTTTACTCGGTCATCTTGAGATACAACAATAGCCGGCTCGATACCTTTACCTGTAATGATTGACCCATTTGGTGTTATCCAATCAGCAACCGTAATCTTAATGGATGTCGTTGGAGAGACTGACATGAGTTCTTGAACTGACCCTTTACCAAAAGACTTTTCACCAATGAGCGTTGCTCTATTGCTATCTCCAAGCGCTCCAGCAAGTATCTCTGACGCTGACGCTGATCCTTGGTCGATCAATACGACAATTTTTATGTCAGAAGAAATAGTTCCATACCCAGAAGATCGATGAGTAATAGTTTTTTTTGTTTTACCGTAATCTTCTGTAACAATAAGTGCACCTTCAGGTAATATCTCACTTGCAATAGAGACCGCTGCTTCTAAGTATCCTCCAGGATTACCTCGAAGGTCAATGATAATATTCTTTTTCTTTTGTTGCTTTGCACTCAAGAGCGCCTTATGGAACAAATCAGCCGATGATGCGTTAAAGTTATAAAGACTGATGAGGTATGTATCACCAAGATTTACTTCATCAATAGTTGGAATACTGATAATGTCTCGAGTAACAGTAAGCGGAATCGGATCAGAGACATCTTTTCTGTACACAGTAATAATCACGTTAGTTCCCTTTTCACCTCGAATATACTTAATACTCTCATCAACGGACATATCAGCTACGACATGTTCATCAACTTTTGTAATGATATCACCGGCTTTCATTCCAGCCCGTTCTGCCGGAGAATTCTTCAGCGGTGCAATGACAGTTAGAAACCCATCTTTAATACCGATTTCAACACCGATACCAGAAAATGATCCTGTTATTTCGTCATTAAAAATTTTTGATTCATCAGGAGTAAAGTAGACCGTATACGGATCTTTCATCGAAGCGACAAGACCATTTATTGCACCCCATACACGCTCCTGATTAGTTCTATCCTTAGAATGAGGATACTTCTCATCAAGAAGCTTCCACACTTTCCAAAATTCATTAAAATCAACAACATCTTTTGGGGCATATTCAGAAGTCGGGTTAAGTATATTGTCAATTTTGTCGACAACCGGCTGTTTTGTGTAGCCAGTATATACTCCAAGTCCAAACACACACACAATCACAAATACAACGGATGCTATCTTTTGAAAGTACATGCTATTTTTTTTCTCCACTCGAGGGTTATTTTCAATAACTCTTTTATCTTGTATATCCATATATTATTTAGTCACTTCACTCTCAACTTCAGCCGACTGAGCGAGGGCGAGTCTTTTTCTCTTAATAGTGTTTTGTCTCACCCAAGCCAAAAAGCCTAAAATAAAGGCAATAGCCATAATCAAAAAATCTTTAAATGACTGAGGAATACCTAGAAAAGGAATGATGAACAGAACGACGGCAAGAATCCAAAAAATGCGAATATATCTCATATAGATCAAGTATACCGCCTGACCTATAGTTTTACAATCTTTACACAGAGTCAGAAATACGGGAATATAGATGCAACAATAACTCTGTATCCTTACTTTTTTCGAGGAATAAGCATGACGGAAAATTCCCCTTTTTGAGTGTTACTATTTTCACCCACCTTTGATCGAACCAGTTCGATATCGCCATAGAGATACGTTTCAAATTTCTTCGTCATTTCGCGCCCGATGAACAGGAGGTGAGTGTTTTGATAACGGACCAGAGCATCGAGTGTTTTGAGGATTCGGTGACATGATTCATAGAAAACGACAGGATGTTCATACTCTGATAGAGAGGTAAAAAACGTTTCTCTTCCCTTCTTGTGCGGAACAAAACCAAGAAATGTAAACTCGTTCCCAGTGAATCCAGACACAGACACCAGTGCACCGATGGCATTCGCTCCAGGAACCGGAATCACTGGAATATCTGGATGTTCTTCTCGAATAGCAGAAATAAGTAAAGACCCGGGATCAGAAATACCCGGAGTTCCTGCATCACTGATAAGCGCAATCGATTTCCCTTCGAGCAAGAGCGCTACAATAGAGTCATGTTTGTGGGCATTTGAGTGAGCATGGTAACTCGAGGTCTTAGTATTTATTCCATACTGTTTCAAGAGCGTTTTTGACGTCCGTGTGTCCTCACACAAAACAAGCTCCGCTTCACCGAGTATCCGAACAGCTCGATACGTTATATCTTCAAGATTTCCAATAGGAGTGGCTACAACATAGAGTGTGCCTGTTTCAGATGTTTTCATCCACAAAAATTTTATAACACATCCAACTGGAATACTGTTAAAAAATTAATTATCTTCTAATATCGACTAATTTTACCGCCCCATAAAATTTCAGGCGAATTCATACTTTACCCATCATACACCAAACAAGCGCTTTCTTTAATTTTGACAAAAAAATAAATGGGTGTAAAAATAAGAAAAACCCTGTTCTTATGAAAAAAATACTTGTCTTAACCGGAAAAGCATTTCACGAAGACTTGGACTCTCTTTGTATTATTCTCGAAAAAAAATACAAAGATCAGTACAGTATTCGAACAATTGAATCAATGTCTGAGGGTGAAATTTTTGACTATGCATATATTGTTATTTCAAAAATGACATCTAAGGATGAATTAAATACTCTTATTAAACAAGCAAGTTTGTGGACCGACAATAATACGAATACTGTAATCATCCAATTTGAAACAATTATTCAATCTGAAGAAAAAATAAAAAGACGCCAAGAAAAAAAATTAAACAGAAAATTAAACATGCCAAAAAAAACATCAAAATTTACTGTAAACTTTATATGTTCTATACTCGAAGACGTAAATTAAAAGAGCACATTACGTGCTCTTTTTTGATCGAAAATATGGTTATTTGACAAAATAGTATTAATTTGTTAAAATATAAAAAAATACATTCATATGAAACAAATGCTTATTATAGATTCACGACTGGGTGAATTTATAAAAAACAGACTCAGGGATCTTTACCCTGAAAGTTTTGGGAAGCTTGCGCCTAAAACACTCGACGATATCAAGGAAAATGAAAGGTTCGATTTTTTTTTCATCTCGGCAAGAGAATTGTGTGAGAACGAAAAAACTGAGGCCTTAATCAGAAAATTAGGCCGAAAACAAGCAGTCATCTTCGCTTGCTCGAGTGAAGCACTTTATGCAGAACAAGTGCTGAAAGAAAATAAAGCACACCATGCTTTCATCAAAGAAAAATTATTGTTGTTTCATAACCCTGATTATGAGACAAAAATAAAAAACGCTATACACTATTATAGCAACTAAAAACAAAATGTCACCTGCTTCCACAGGTGATATTTTTTATTTCCTATATTTTCTTACTCTCCACTTGTCACCAATAGAAGCTCGAGTGAGCGACCGAGCAAGTTCTGTCTCAAATCGTTCAAAGTCGACGATTTCATTGTTTTCAAATTGTTTTTGCAATTCAGCAGCGCGAGCTTTTGCCTTTTCTATTTCATTATGAGTAAGATTGAGCACATGCTCTGCAAAGTCCGCCATAATGGCGACTTCAGTACCGGTAATTCGTACAAACCCACCGACAATAGCAAGAGGAATCGCTTCATCATCTTTAATCCCGACAATATCACCTTTTCCAAGCAGTGTGACGAGTGGAACGTGCCCCGGAAGGACAGTAATTTCACCCGTCACTGTCGGCAACGTCACCTGAGAAACCTCCTCATCTAAAATGAGTTTCTCAGGAGTGATAATTTTTAAATTAAGTACGCTCATGTAGTTTTTATTTAGCCTCTCCTACCTGGTCGATAGAACCTTTCATATAAAATTCACTTTCTGGTTTATGGTCGTGCTTCCCTTCAAGTATTTCTTTGAACGATCGAATTGTATCAGCGAGGGTTACATACTGACCTGGTGCACCAGTAAATTGTTCAGCGACGAAGAATGGCTGAGAAAGAAACTTTTGTACTTTACGAGCGCGAGTAACAAGCGCTTTGTCTTCTTCTGAAAGTTCTTCCATTCCAAGAATAGCAATGATGTCCTGAAGGTCCTTATAACGCTGAAGGACGCGCTGTACTTCACGAGCTGTTTCGTAATGATCTTTTCCAACAACGTGCGGGTCAAGAATAGTGGAGCTTGAGTCAAGTGGATCCACCGCTGGGTAAATACCGATTTCTGAGAGTGAACGGTTGAGGGTCACTGTAGAGTCAAGGTGAGCAAAGGTTGTCGCAGGTGCTGGGTCAGTCAAGTCATCAGCTGGCACGTAGACCGCTTGAATAGAAGTAACAGAACCCTTGTCAGTTGAGGTAATACGTTCTTGTAGGTTTCCCATTTCTGATGCAAGTGTTGGCTGGTATCCCACCGCTGATGGAATACGTCCCAAAAGTGCTGACACTTCAGATCCTGCTTGTGTAAATCGGAAAATATTATCCACAAACAAAAGGACATCCTTCCCTTCTTGGTCACGAAAATGTTCTGCCATGGTGAGTCCTGTGAGTGCTACTCGAAGACGTGCTCCGGGTGGTTCGTTCATTTGTCCGAACACCATGGCAACCTTATCAATAACACCTGAATCTTTCATTTCATGCCAAAGGTCATTACCTTCTCGAGTTCGTTCACCAACACCAGCAAAGACAGAGTATCCTCCGTGGTTTGATGCGATATTGTGGATCAATTCTTGAATAACGACAGTTTTTCCAACTCCCGCTCCTCCGAAGAGTCCCACTTTACCTCCTTTTACGATAGGACAGATAAGGTCAATAACCTTGATACCTGTTTCTAAGATTTCAATTTTTGTCGATTGTTCAACATACTCTGGTGCATCTCTGTGAATAGGCAGTCGAGAAGTCTGGTTAACTGGCTTTCCATCGTCGATTGCTTCACCGAGGACGTTAAAGATACGTCCGAGAGTTGCTTCTCCTACTGGTACAGTAATAGGTGCGCCTGTGTTAGTTACTTCCATACCACGAGACAACCCGTCTGTCGTATCCATCGCAATAGTTCGAACCATATTCTCACCTGAGTGGTACTCCACCTCAAGGACAATATCTTTTGTACCATTTTTTACAATGAGTGCACTATAAATAGCGGGAAGATTTCCTTCGCTGAATTCGACGTCGACAACTGGACCAATGATTTGTTTTATTTTTCCTTTCATAATATTTTCTTATAATTTAATAATTACTCTGTTAACTTACGGATGCCATCCCAGCACTAATTTCTGATATTTCCTTCGTGATATTTGCTTGGCGAGCTTTGTTAAAGCTTACCGTCAGACCATCTATCATTTCTCCGGCGGCATCACTTGCATTTCGCATAGCGAGCATTCGTGCTGATTGTTCTGAAGCCAGAGATTCAAGAATCATTTGGTATACCCAGACACGCATAATCTTATCTTTCAGGATTGGAACAATTTGACCGTACGATGGTTCAAAAGCAAACTCTAGTACAGTTTCAGATGTTGATTCATTTTCGTCATCTGTGTCGAGGTTAAACGGCAGTAATTGTTTGAGGTTTGGTTTTTGTGAAAGTGCAGATATGTAATCAGTATATTGGACATGAATTGAGTCGTACACATTCGATTGAAATTGCATCACGAGAAAGTCCACAATAGGCATTACTTCTGACAATACAACAGTCTCTCCAACATCAAAAGTGGCGACGACTTGTTGGCCTATCCGCCTTAAGGCATGATCACCCTTGCGACCAATAGTGACAAAATCGATAATGATACCTTCGTCTTCTTTGATGCGCTTGATCACATTTCGTATGACCTGGGCATTGTATGCACCACAGAGACCTCTGTTTGAAGTTATGAGTACGACGAGTTCCCTCTTTTTTGGAAGCGCTTTCTCAACCAAAGCAAACTCTTCAGTATTTTGAGCCAACAAGCTTCGTAAAATACCCCATGAGTACTTTGCATACATTCGCGAATCCAAAGTCTTAGCAACAGCTTTTTTCATCTTCGAAGCAGCCACCAGCTCCATCGCTTTGGTGATTTTTTTAGTGTTCTTCACACTCTTTATTCGCTGTTTTATTTCTTTTCCTGATGCCATAATAATTTATTTTGAGAAACTTTTTATTTATTCAAAAACCCTTCTTTAAATTCAGTAATCAATTTCTTGAGTAGTGCTTCACTATCATCTGACCACATACCCTTTTCCGTAACTTCTTTAATGAAAGATTCTCCGTGTGATTCTACATACGAAATGAGTTCACCTTCAAATGTTTTAAGTTCCGCAATCGAGATATCATCAAGATATCCTTTTGAGAGTGCGTAGAGAGAAATAACCTGATCGACTGCTGTGATAGGTGTATATTGTGTTTGCTTCAAGAGTTCAACTGCGCGCTTTCCTCGTTCGAGTTGACGTTTTGTCCCTTCATCAAGGTCAGATCCGAATGCAGAAAATGCTTCCAATTCTCGAAACTGTGCAAGGTCGAGCTTGAGAGTTCCAGAAACTTTTTTCATTGCTTTAATCTGTGCATTACCTCCAACACGAGAAACAGAGAGTCCGACGTTTACCGCAGGTCTGATACCCTTATAGAAGAGATCTGTTTCCAAGAAAATTTGTCCGTCAGTAATAGAAATGACGTTTGTTGGGATATAGGCAGACACGTCTCCGGCTTGAGTTTCGATAATCGGAAGTGCTGTAATAGAGCCACCACCGTATTCTTTATTTTTTCGACATGCTCGTTCTAAAAGTCTTGAGTGGAGATAGAAAACGTCACCTGGATACGCTTCACGCCCTGGTGGACGACGAAGGAGAAGAGAGATTTCTCGATATGCAACAGCATGTTTTGAAAGATCATCGTAGATAATGAGGACGTCTTGCCCTTTATCCATAAAATATTCAGCGATAGTTACACCTGCATACGGAGCAATATACTGGAGAGCTGCAGCATCAGATGCACCAGCTGAAACGATCACGGTATAGTCCATCGCTCCACCTGCCTCTAAGCGATTTTGGAGTTGACGGAGTTTTGAGTCTTTTTGTCCAATAGAAACATAGACACAGATCATGTTCTGTCCTTTTTGGTTGAGAATAGTGTCGATTGCAATAGCGGTTTTACCAGTTTGGCGATCACCGATAATAAGCTCACGCTGTCCTCGTCCGATTGGGATAAGCGCATCGATTGCTTTGATTCCTGTTTGCATTGGTTGATCAACAGACTGTCTAGTGACGACACCTGAAGCAACACGTTCGATAGGATACTGGGTCGTTGTTTTGACACTTCCCTTACCATCTATAGCATTACCAAGTGGGTCTACCACACGACCGATAAGTGCTTCACCAACACCAATTTCGAGAATACGGCCGGTCTTTTTGACTTCACTTCCCTCCTTGATTCCTTCTGTTGTGCCGAGCATGATTACCCCAACTGAATCTTCTTGAAGGTTGAGCGCAACACCAATTTTGTCACCAATAGTGACCATTTCTGATGCCTTAATATCAGAGAGTCCATACACACGAACAATTCCATCAAAAACTTCAGTAACAAGGCCGATTTTTTCAAAACTTGGCGTACTTTTGAAGTTTGCGATTTCTTTTTTTAAGTTTTCTAAAATTGCATCTTTTTGTATCATGTTTTATTTTGTTACTTGTAATCGTCGTGCAAGTTGGCCTAGTGTATTCTTAACAGTTGCATCGTAGACTTCTTCCCCTATTTTTAATTTAATTCCTCCAAGTATCCTTTGATCTATAGATTCAGTCAGTATAATCTCCCGAGCCGAGTAAATTTCTTTGAGAGTGCGTACAAGAACTGCTTTTGAGTTTTCGTCCAATCTTTCTTGTACCGTCACTTCTACTTTAATAATTCCTTGCTCTTTGTCGAGCAAGTCTTTCAAAGCTGAGATAATCCCCTCTGAATAATTAAGCGCTTTTTTATCAGAGAGTACTTTTACTAAGGTCATGAGGACACGGGCATCTTCTTCTTTATTTTGAGATTTATTCAAAGCGGTGTGAACCTCTTGAGCCATTTTTTTTTCAAATTCTGTATTCATACTACTTATTCAATCCCTGAATAGTCTTCTCTACGACTTCCGGATTAACTTTAGTCGTTCCGATAACTTTTTCAGTAGCAGCAATAACTAATTCAGCGACATCTTTCTGCATTTGATCCATAATTTTATGTCTCTCTTCTTCAATAGAACGTTTACCATCATTAATTATTTTTTCTACTTCTTTCTCTGCTTCAGCAATAAGCTCAGTTCTTTTTTCATCTGCAGTATTTTTTATTTCAAGAATGAGTTCATGAGCTTCAGCTCGTCCTTTTGATACTTCTTCATCGTGAGCAGTCTCTGCTTCTTTCAGAAGTAGTGCATTTTTTTGAGCATCAAGAAGGCTTTGCTCTATGACTATTTTTCTGTCTTTTAAGGTTTTAGATAAGGGTCTGATGACAAACCAGAAAAGAACCCCAAAAACAATAGAAAAGTTAACGATCTGTGCAACCATCAATTTCCAATCTATGTGAAATGTTCCAATAAGTGCTTCCATGTTTTAATATATTTATTTCTATTAATTGTCTATCCAGAATGCAAGAGAGAAGCGCTTCTCTCTTGTTTCTAGATGGACACACTACTACTTGATTGAGAATGCGATAACGAGTGCATAAATTGCAATCGCTTCAGCAAACGCTGACGCCAAAAGCATCGGCACGAGTATTTTACTTGCTGCTTCTGGGTTTCTTCCAATTGATTCCATAGCTTTAGCACCGATTAAACCGATACCAATAGCTGGACCGATAGCACCGAGACCGATAGCAATTGCTTTCGCAAGTGGGATGATATTAAATTCCATATACTGTTATTTATTAATTAATAAACTGACCTTGTAATGTGGATCCATTTCGTGGATCTTCAGTCCATACAATAAAAACAGAAGTTAGAATTGTATGGACAGAAGATGCACCAACTAGTGGGCAACTTCTGCGTGTATCTTGGCTGGCATTTCTTCATGATGTTCTTCATCGTGGTCATGAGAAGCGATCGTAAAGTACACAAGCGTCAACATCGAAAAGATGAGTGCCTGAATAATACCAACGATGACTTCAAGAAATAAAAATGGGATTGGTACAAAATACGCAACAAGTGTCGACATTGCAACAAGAAGTACTTCTCCAGCAAATATATTACCAAAAAGACGGAATGAAAGTGATGCTATTTTTGCAATTTCACCGATGAATTCAAGTATTCCAACAAAAAATTTAATCGGTCCAACAATTGCCCCTGTTGGTTCTTTTTTAATATTTTTTGCACTTTTACCTACTGCTCTAAAATTTAAATATTTATTGAGTGTTTTCCATCCACCAATTGCAACAATACCAAAAATGTTTGATCCAATAACAGCCATCAAACCGAGTGCAAGTGTTGTATTAATATCTGCTGTCCCTCCACGAATAAATGGTACGAACATTTGATGGCCATCATGAACTTGTATCGTCCCAATAGCAGTCAACGGCAAAAGGCCGAGCCAGTTATTCAGGAGGACAAAGAAAAATATTGCAAATGCGAGTGGAAATATTCTTTCAGAAAGTTTTCTACTGTTGGTTACTTGATCACACAAACCATACCCGCCCTCGATGATTAGCTCAAACACTTGTTGTAATTTACCTGGAATTTTTTTTATATTCTTTTTTACACTCAGTGCTAAAACAACAATAATCAGTACGGCAATCCAGCTTGTTATCAATGAATTGGTAATAGGAAGAATACTGCTATTAAAAACAGGTTCAGCGAACAGTGTCGGTGTTTTATCGAGTGTATGGGTACCTTCTTCCGCGACATGAAGCGTAGTATCTTCTTCATGCCCGACAACGGTTAACTTCTCACCAGTTACTGGATCAAACAACGGTTCATTTTGAATTGTATATTGTGTCTCTGTACTCATGTTACTTGTTTTGATTATTATCGATTACTTCTTTTTGATGATCATGCTCTGGATGCATTTCATGTTCTATTTCTTCTTCGTATTTTTTTCCATCTCGTACCATGTGGTACACAGAAAACATGAAGAATAAGGCTGTTAAAATAATCTCTATCCAGGGAGAAGTATGAAATTTTTTATCCAAAAAATCTCCTAAGAGGACTCCGAGCAATACTGGACCAATAATCCACGCCGATATCCTAAAAAAGGACATTAACGGAGCGTGCCACCATGGTTGTATTACCTCTTCGTTTTCCATATTTTAACTGTTTACATTTAAGTAAACCTGGTGCGTGTGCTAGGAATCGGACCTAGGACCTCTGTCTTATCAGGACAGCGTTCTACCACTGAACTACACACGCAAAATACTCGCTCAATATAGCAAAAATAAGCTATTTACGCAAATGAAAGAGGGTTTACAGGCCCTCTTTCTCTAATGCTTCAATCAATTCCCTCTCCTTTCGACTCAATTTCTGAGGAATGGTTACCTTGATCGGAATCAAAAGGTCACCTCTTTTTGATTTCGACAAAGGTACACCTTTATCTTTGACCCTCAAAATCTCCCCATGAGAAATTCCTTGCGGGATCTTAATCACAAGCGGACCGTCAAAAGTTTCAATAGTGTGTTCTCCTCCCAAGAGTGCTTGTGTCACTTTTATGGTCAATGGATACACCAAATTGTTTCCATCTCGCTTGAAGGTTTTATGCGGTGTGACATTGATTCGGACGTACAAGTCCCCTGCACTTCCATGAGCAACTGCTTCTCCGAATCCAACAAGCTTAATCATCTGACCATTTGCAATTCCCATAGGGACTCTCACTTTGATTTCAGATTGCTTTTTGAGAACACCATGACCTTTACAGACGAGACACTTCTCTTCCGGAATTTCTCCGACACCGTGACAAGTCTCGCAAACGCGAGTGGTTGCCATAACGCCTAAAATAGTTTGTCTATTTTCTCTGATTTGACCTTGACCATTACAAGTCGTACATTTCTTTAAGCTTGCTCCCTTCTTTGCACCATTACCATGACATTCATCACAAGCGCTCGTTTTAGTAATTACAATATCACGCTCCACACCGAACATACTCTCTTCAAAACTGATACTAATCTCAGTACTAATGTCGCGTCCGCGCTTCGGCTGTGATCCACCTCTGCCATAGCCACCGCCAAAAAAGTCAGAGAAAATATCTCCGAAATCATTCATGTCGAATCCTTGTCCATTTTGAAACCCAGAGAAATCAAACCCGAAACCATTCGGATCAAAACCTGCGCCTTGTCCAGCGCCTGTTTGCTGGTACCCACTTCCAAACCGGTCGTACTGTGCTCTTTTATTTTCATCTGAGAGAGTCTGATATGCTTCGTTCACTTCCTTAAACTTCGCTTCATCACCTCCTTTTTTATCAGGATGATGAGTGTGAGCCATCTTATGAAATGCTTTCTTAATTTCATCTTTTGAAGCGGTTTTGGAAACGCCAAGAATTTCATAATAATCTTTCTTCATACTCCCTATTATAATGATAATTTATACTTTGACAAGGTTTTTGTCACGGCAAAATGCTTGTCAAAAAAATAAGGTAATAAAAAAGGCACAATGAACTGCGCCTTAAAAATAAAAAAAATTACCGCGTTAGTATTAAACCTTTGAACCAATAGAGAGGTAAAGTTGCGACAAGCGATGAATCTTCGGATATTGTAATTTTTTCTACACTGTTCAAATTATAGCACTTAATTTCTTCCCATTTTTCTACAGGAAAATTTTTTAAGAAAAAATAATGTTCATCATCTTCAGACATGTGACTAATAAAACCGGGATTCTCTACACGTATTGGATAGCAGTTAAATAATTTAATCGGCTTAACATCTTCATGCCTTGGAACGAAAACTAAAAGATCTCTGGCAGTTCTTCCCATTTGTTGCAAAAAATCGATAAGATCTAATACCAAGTTTGAAATTTTGTAATGATCTAATTTGTATATCTCCTCTTTGACAGTAACTATATGTCTTTCCAACACAAAACTATTTTCTCTGTGTTGCCAACGGTGATTATGAAGCACTTTCTCCGTTGTCTCAGGTAATTTAATGATGCAGACACGGTAAGAAAAATAATTACTCAAGTGACATTTGAATCCAAAAATATTCCTCTTAGAATGAAATTTTTCTAAAAAAAACTTTTCATTATAATAATTCGTTCCGAAAGGTATATTAACTTCTGCATAATAATGAGTCGGGTCCCAATCATTATTGATGGTAATTTGTGGTCTTCTTTTCATAGTGTGTAATTTTTAATGTGTTTCCAACATAATACCATACCTATCTTTTTACGTAAATACTACCCCTACCCTTCAAAATATAAAAAAATATGCTATATTCTGTAAAGTACTTTTGATTTTATCATTATTCACTTGGCCCTATCGTCTATCGGTTAGGACACATCCTTCTCAAGGATGGAAGCGGAGTT